>JAGATI010000189.1 GCA_017621295.1 Clostridia bacterium
AAAATTAAAATTTTAAATTATGTTACATATAAATGAATTTCTTGTAAATAAGAAGATAGATAAGAGAATAGATCAACGAACATATAAGTACTTTCCTAAAGATAAGAAAGAACTCATAAGCATAATTGAACAGTTGGTGATTAATGGTACATATGACTTAAATTGCATTGATACATCTAAGATAACAAATATGCAAGCATTATTCAGATATGCAAGTGTTGAAGTAATACAATGTCAAAGTAAGATTGATATAAGTAATTGGGATGTAAGTAATGTTGAAGATATGAATTTAATGTTTGCACATTTTTCAAATTTCAATGGAGACTTATCAAATTGGGACGTAAGTAATGTTAAAGATATGTCATATATGTTCAATTATTGTTATAGATTTGAAGGCAAGGGATTGAAGAATTGGGATGTAAGCAATGTTAGAAATATGAAACATATGTTTAGTGGTTGTGAAAGCCTAAATGAAGACATAGGAAATTGGGATGTAAGCAATGTTAGAAATATGGAATGTATGTTTAGTGGATGTTATGAATTCAATGAAGACTTAAGTGAATGGAATGTTAATAAATGCAATAATTTCAACTATATGTTCAATAATTGTAGAACATTTAATAAAGATTTAAGTAAATGGAATATAGATAAGTATGCAGAAACGGATGGTATGTTTAATCATTGTAACACATTAACAAATAAACCAAAGTGGTATAAGTAACAAAACATATAAAATTTATAATTTTAACATTTAATCATGATACACATAAATGAATTTCTTGTAAATAAGAAGATAAATAAGAAGATTAATCAAAATACTGTATATAAATATCATCCTAAGACAAAAGATGAATTGATATCTAACATAAAGCAATTGGTTGATAAGCACATATATGATTTCAATTGCATTGATGTAAGCAAAATAACTGATATGTCGCATTTGTTTGACTATTATTTTACAAACATAGATTTGAAATATGAAGATTTTGACATATCCGAATGGAATGTAAGCAATGTCAAAAAAATGGATTTTATGTTTACATTATGTTCAAATTTCAATTGTGACATAAGCAATTGGGATGTCAACAATGTTGAAGATATGGGATGTATGTTCAATAATTGTACAGAATTTAATTATGATTTATCAAATTGGAATGTTAGTAATGTTAAAAGTATGTATGGAACATTCAATAAATGTGCAAAATTTATTGGCAAAGGATTAGAAAATTGGGATGTAAGTAATGTTGAAGATATGAATTTAATGTTTGGTGGTTGTGAACAAATAAATATTGATTTAAGTAATTGGAATGTATCTAATGTTAAAGGGATGGATGCCACATTTATAAAATGTAAAAAATTTGAAGGCAAAGGTTTGAAAAATTGGGATGTATCCAATGTTGAAGATATGTCAGATATGTTTAATGGGTGTATTATGTTTAATGAAGACATAAGTGGCTGGGATGTAAGTAATGTCGGTAGTATGATGGGAATGTTCAAAGGTTGTGAATCTATGAATATAAATCTATCTAATTGGAATGTATCTAACATATCCAACTATTCCAAAGAAGGTATGTTTAACAAATGTAAGAAACAGACAATTCCAAATTGGTATAAATATTAATACAAAAAATATTATGATAAGCTTAAATGAATTTCTTGTAAACAAGAAGATAAACAAGAAGATAGATCAATATCATTATTATCCTAAGTCAAGAGATGAACTTATGGAAATTATACAACAATTATTAAATCAGGGCATACATGACTTAAATTGTATTGATACTAGTAATATAACAGATATGCATGGTTTGTTTAATTGTCTTTCTGATGATTATGATTGGGTAGACATACTTTACATAGATGATATTGACATCAGTAACTGGAATGTCAGTAATGTTGAAGATATGAGAGCTATGTTTAAAGGATGTAGGAAATTCAATTGTGACATAAGTAATTGGAATGTCAGTAAAGTTAAAAATATGTTGCAAATGTTCTATGGTTGTGATAAATTCAATCAACCTATAGGAAAATGGAATGTGAGCAACGTGATAAATATGCAAGCTATGTTTAGTGGATGCATTGAGTTCAATCAACCATTAAATAATTGGAATGTCAGTAATGTTAAAAATATGCATCTAATGTTTCATGGATGTAAAAAATTTAATTGCGACATAAATAATTGGGATGTTAGTAAAGTAACAAATATGGAAAATATGTTTAATGGATGCATTGAGTTTAATCAACCATTAAATAATTGGAATGTTAGTAATGTTACAAATATGGATAATATGTTTGCTGGTTGTGAGAAATTCAATCAAGACTTAAGTAAGTGGGATGTAAGTAATGTTGAAGTTATGGAAAATATGTTTTGGAATTGTACTAAATTCAATCAAAACTTAAACAAATGGAATGTAAGCAAGGTTAGAAATATGGGAGGTGCATTTGATAATTGTGATTCTCTAAAAAATAAGCCAACTTGGTATAATGAAGAAGACTAATATATGATAAGCTTAAATGAATTTCTTGTAAATAAGAAGATAGATAAGAAGATAGATCAATACAAATATGCTCCATTAAATAAAGATGAGCTTAGAAGTGATATAGAAGAATTGTTGAAACAAAAGATATATGACTTAAATTGTATAGATACTTCTAAAATTACAGATATGAGCTATTTGTTTGCATATGCGAAGATAACTAAACAACAACAAAAGCTTATTGATATAAGTAATTGGGATGTAAGCAATGTTGAGAATATGTCTGGTATGTTTTCAAATTGTAAGTATATGAATTGTAATCTTAGTAATTGGAATGTAAGCAAGGTTATAAATATGTCTAGTATGTTTAGTTTTTGTAGTTCATTTGAAGGTAATGGTTTGAAAGATTGGGATGTTAGCAATGTTGAAAGTATGAAATCAATGTTTTATGATTGTACAGAATTTGATTCTAACATAAGCAATTGGAATGTCAGCAAAGTTAAAAATATGAGTAGTATGTTTTCATTTTGTCATAAGTTCAATCAACCATTGAATGACTGGGATGTTAGTAATGTTGAGAATATGGAGCATATGTTTATGGAATGTATAGAATTTAATAAGCCATTAAATAAATGGAACGTCGGTAATGTAAAGAATATGAGTGGCATGTTTAATAGTGCTAGAAAGTTTTATCAAAATTTAGATAGTTGGAATGTAAATAATGTAGTTAATAAGACAAATATTTTTGTTAAAACTAGAATGCATACATTACCTAAATGGATAATTAAATAATATTATTGAATTATGAAGCATATAAATGAATTTCTTATAAATAAGAAGATAAATAATAAGATAAGTCAATATCAATATGTACCTAAAAATATTGATGAGCTTGCAAACAACATAAAGGAAGTATTGAAGACTGGTGAGACTAATCTTAATTGTATAGATGTAAGCAATATTAACAATCTAAATTCATTGTTTTATTACTATATTAAGTTGACAGTATATGAAGAAGAGCATTTAGACATATCACAATGGGATGTAAGTAATGTCAAGGATATGGGATATATGTTTGTTGGCAATTATGACTTAAATTGTGATATTAGTAATTGGAATGTGTCTAATGTTGAAAATATGGAACGTATGTTTGAAGACTGTAATAATTTCAATTGTAATTTATCTGATTGGAATGTAAGTAATGTAACAAATATGTCTGGTATGTTTGATGGTTGTGGACATTTTATTGGTGATGGCTTAGAAAATTGGGATGTTAGTAATGTTGAGAATATGTCGAGAATGTTTGCTGACTGTCATATATTTAAAGGCGACATATCAAATTGGGATGTTAGTAATGTATTTGCATTTTCTAGCATGTTCTATAAGGGTTATGAATTCAATACTGACATAAGTAAATGGAATGTATCAGAAGCATCAATATTTACTGGTATGTTTAATGAATGCACTAACTTTAAAGTATCATTAAATGACTGGAATGTCAGTAATGCAGTAAATATGAGTAACATGTTTAGGGGATGTATATTCTTTAATGGGAATTTTGATAATTGGGATGTATCCAATGTAAAAAATATGTCAAATATGTTTGGACATTGTTCAAAATTCAAAGGTAAGGGATTGAATAATTGGAATACAGAAAGTCTTACAAATACTTCATATATGTTCTTATATTGTTATGAATTTGATGAAGACATTGAAAATTGGAATGTATCAAATATTAATGAATCACAAAAAATGTTTGAAGGTGCAAACAAGATACCTTCATGGTATTCAAAATAAAAAGCATTGATAAATATTATCAATGCTTTTATTATATATATTAATGTATGTATGTCTTTTATGAATTGATCTGAACTACAGGTTGAGCATCATCTCCATTAAGGTTGATGTTCCTGTTAATCTTACCTTCAATTCCATTTGCCTTCATGATGTCTGTCATATCAAATCCAGTAGCATCCTTTACAACATCAAATGTCTGCTTCATAACAATTGGAACATTATTAGAAATACCAGATGCTTCAGAACCATTTGTTCCATATACTGTCATATTTCCAATCTTAGAAATAGGCTCTGCAATGCTCTTTGCTACCTCAGGAAGAACCTTCTCATTCATCTTTGTCAGCATATCAATTACAGCAACTTGACCATATTTCTCATAAGCCTCTGCTTTCTTTTCCATTGCTTGTGCTTCAGCAATACCTTTTGCTTCAATACCAGCAGCTTCTGCCATAAGTTTAGCTTTAGTAGCTTCAGCCTCGGCTTCACCTTTAGCCTTAATACCATCAGCCTCCTGCATTGCTGCATATTTTGCTGCATCTGCTTTAGCTTTAGTAGCTTCAGCCTCCTTTTCTGCAAGATATGCTCTAGCCTCAGCCTCACGTTTCTTCTGCTCCAATTCTGCCTGAGCATTGATTTCTGTCTGATACTTATTAGCATCTGACTGAGCATTGATTTCTGCTGTCAACTCATTCTGCTTAATCTTAATTCTCTCTTGAGAAAGAACTTGCTCACGTTTTGTCTGTTCAATCTGTGCATCTACAGTCTTAACATTAACAGTCTTCAACTGCTCTTGTTTCTGAATTTCATATGCGGCATCAGCCTCAGCTTTCTTAGTATCTGAAATTTGCTTAAGTTCTGATTGCTTAATTGAAAGTTCATTGTTACGTACTGCAATCTCAGTTTCTGCCTTTACACGAGCATCATTTGCTTTCTTATTTGCTTCTGATTGTGCAACAGAAATTTCCATATCAGCATTAGCCTTAGTAATTGCCGCATTCTTACGAATTGCTGCTGTATTGTCAGCACCAAGACCTTCAATCAATTTGTTCTCATCAGTAATAGACTGAATGTTGCATGAAATAACCTTAAGACCAAGTCTTTCCATATCCTTAGCTGCTTTAGATTGAATTTCATCTGAGAACTTGTCTCGATCAGTTACCAACCCCTGAAGATCAATTGCACCTACAACCTCACGCATGTTTCCTTCAAGCGAATCCTTAATTTCTGCAGCAATTGTCTGTGGTGACATATTCAAAAAGTTCTTTGCTGCTAACTGAATATTGTCTGGATCAACTTGAACTTTACATACTGCATCTACATTGACATCAATATAGTTGTGAGTAGGCACTGGAGATTGTGTCTTGACATCAACTGAAATCTGTCCAAGAAATAACTTATCCATTCGTTCAAAAATAGGAATCTTAATTCCACCTGTACCAATAAGAACACGAGGATTCTTCTTAATACCCGAAATAATGAATGCAATCTGAGGATTTGCTTTCATGTACATACTTGCAATCAATGCACCAAGAACAATAATTGCACCAACAATACTTAAAATTAATGTTAAATTCATAAATGTTTATTTGTTATTAATTAAATTATATATTATTCATCTATTCCATAGTTTACTTTATAGAAACTAGTAACAAATTCATCCCATGTTTCATTATCATCTAACTTAGTTATAAATACCTTCCAAAGTTGTTTAAGCTTTTCTTCACCAATTGCCAACAAAATTCTTGCATATGATCCAGAAATCTTATGTACTCCACAATCTTTAATTGAATGGCACCCACCACATTCACCTGCTTTATGAACACCCGGAATCCATGCACATATATCATCAGGGTCTTTCTCATTTATATATGTAACAATACCTGGTAACATATGACATGTTTCTACCCAATCTCCTATATGGAGACCATTGTCTGACTTACTTATATTATTGCATTTATTACACATAACGTTATATATTATTTCATATTAATATACCATTGTGACTTAACTTTTAGCTTAAAGCAATATTCAAGTGCATACATTGCATTATTAAGACTAACAACATTCCATTTATTAAGATTGCAATCAAAATTTTCACACATATAAAACATATATTCCATATTTGTTACTTTACTGACATCCCAATTACTTATGTCACAATTAAATTTTTTACATCCATAAAACATTAGATGCATATCTTTAACATTACTGACATTCCATTTACTTAAATCACAATTGAAATTATTGCAATAATAGAACATTGCTGACATATCACATACTTTGCTTACATTCCATTTGCTTATGTCTGAATTAAAATTATGACAATAATTAAACATTTCAGACATATTTTCAACATTACTGACATTCCAGTTACTTAAGTCAGAATTGAACATAATACAATCTTTGAACATGCCTTGCATATCTTCAACATTACTTACATCCCAGTTACTTAAGTCTTGATTGAATTTCTCACAACCAGCAAACATATATGACATATTCTCAACATTGCTTACATTCCATTTACTAATATCTGAATTGAAATACTTGCAACTATCAAACATACTTGACATATCTTTAACGTTACTAACATCCCATTTACTAATGTCACAATGATAGGCCTCATCTTTAAGAAAGAAAAACAAATCACTCATATCAGTTATAGCTGATGTGTCAATACAACTAAGATCAGTTATTCCAAGACTATAAGCATTCTTAATATCTTTTGTCAACTCATCTTTTGTCTTTGGATAATATGTATATGCCATAATTATTATATTTAATTTTAGTTTCTATCATATATTTCATCTGGAGCCAGACTAAACTTAATATTTCTTTGTCCATAAGGTTTAGCACAATCCTTAATGTAAGCATCTATGAAATTCCATGCCTTTTCAATAGTATCAAGTGAATTGTCTTCATTTGTTATGTAAGTCTTCCAATTCATATGCTTAACATAATACTTACCAGTATTTGGATTATATATAGTAGAAAAAGTCATGATATTATAATTCCATTTCTTTTTCTTAGCATTCTCAAGAAACTTTTTGTTTCTTTTCATTCTTTCAACTTCATCTGAAAATATCACCTTATTCATAAATTTTTAATTTTTAATTGTTGTATATTTATGAATATAGTTTTAAGATTAGCAAATTTCAATATCTATTCAACAACTTTCTTGTTTTAACATGTATTAATACTACTTTATATAAAGCCCATATTACAAATGCATATAGTGGAAATATTAAGAATATATGCAATATTAAATCAAAACCATTCCTATAATAAAAAGAAAATATAGCCGACAATATTCCTGTTGCACCAAGAATGAATATTGATATCATAAATGTATTTTTGTTTTCTTTAATTATAGACAACAACATTACTATCATTCCAGACACAAACCCTCCATAAAAAACACCAAGTGCTATCTTCAATAACAAATCATTCATATGATATATGTTAAATAAAATTGTGACAAACAATATACATATTATCTATATATCTTTCAAAGCTCCTCAATAATATATATACAATATACTATGTTTGTCACAATAAATAACAACTAAAAATTAAAAATTTTCTAAATCACCCCATTAAGGAAGTCAAGTTCAGCCTTTGACAAATCATCAATCTTATTGTCAGGGAACAATGTATTGTGAATTG
Organism: Clostridia bacterium; assembly: GCA_017621295.1. Next base: position 7,938 of record JAGATI010000189.1, read on the forward strand.
CAATACGAACCTTGATCTTACGGGCAAGAATAGTAAGCTTATCTGCCTTGTCATATATGTCATTAAACAAATCAACAATATTCAAATCCTTTAGATTTGAACCAAGATCTGTAGTTTGTGTCATACCAAGATCAAGACTATTCTCAATACTATTCTGCATATTTGCATACTCAATCTTAAGCTTCTCAATTGCAATTCTTGACTGAGCAAGGGCATTCTTTTCACAATTGGAAACTCTAATGTTCATTACTTCTTCAGAAGCATTACCACCAATACATGTTTTAAATGAATTCATAATCTTTATATATATATTAATTAATATTTAATTTTTCCTTTAAGCATTTCATTTTTTCATAAATGTCTTCATTGTTATTGTTCATAACATCAATTATATCAAATATAGTATTGTCTTCAAGTAATTTCCAATCTTTAACATTATCTTCTAATATGTCATTTGATGTTATGAATGCATATCCACTATTATATACACTGTTTAATTTATTGTATTCATATCTTTCAATTTCACCTGTATTAAAGTCTACAACTAAACTTATAAATTTTCCAACAGCGTTAAACAATGGTGCAAACTTATATTTGTTGAATACATTCTTATTGTCATATACATCCTCTATATTATCAACCTTAATACAATCAATAATAGTTGTAAAAGATCCAATATTATGATTTATTCTTATAAATGTATTTCCTACAACTCTTTTAGAAAAATGATACTTTACAATTTCTCTATTTGAATCTAATAGAGCATTCCCACATCTTTCTAATTCTGACAACCTATCATATAAGTCATTTGTTATATGGTCATCAGGCATTATCTTAGAAAATTCATCTATTACATTCTTCAATAGATAATATTTTTTATTGTATTGTTTGAATAAATCAAACATATCTTTAATAACTCTATCTTCCATATATTAACTCAACATTCTAATATGTGCATCATATCTTCTAGCTTTATGACCAGGTTCAGATATCCTCATCTTCTTTACCAAAGCTATAGTATAATTCAAATCATTCTTATTAATCTTACCTTTTCGTATTCTGCAACGCTTTAGTTTAGTATAGAAATTTGAATTCTTAACTGCACCTTCTCCACAATTGTATATCAAATCACAAAATCCATCAATGAATCCTTGAGAGAACTTACAGTCAAAATCTGAAAGAAGCCTATTGCATATCTTCTCAGTATTTTGTATGTCTTTCTTAAACAATTGTTCAGCTTTCCATTGTGATATCCTCATTCCCTTCTTTACATTTTTTGAATGATGCCCATAACCTATGGAATATCCATTAGAATCCCAATATGCTGTCAAAGAGCAAGATTCATATTTCTTAATAGATTCTATACCATGTTTTGACATTCTATACTGAGCATTTGCTATAGATATTGTCAACAAACCTAAAATAATTAATGCATATCTTTTTGTTGTATTCATATAAATTTATTTATTTAACAAATTCAATATAGTTAGTTGTATATACAATTTCAATTAAATACAAACTTTATTTTTAACTATATATAAATAAATGTACATTTAAATTTGAATAAATATGAAGCCATTTCTTAAAGTAGATGTTGATCAATATGATAACTGGAAAACAGATTATGATGCAAATACAGACAAATATAAAAATCAATTAATATTTGCTATACAAAGAGATTTAGAAACAGAACCAAGTTCTGAATATATGAATCATTGTTGTTATATTATATTTAATGGATTTATGTGGCCAAGTAATTTTATAAAAAGTAATGAAAAAAATCCAAATTATAACCCAATTTATGGTGAGGGTTCAGATTCAGAATTATAAACATAAAATGAGCAACTAAAATTTAGTTGCCCATTTACTTTATCTATTATTTATAACCGTATTTCTATCTAAATTGTCAAAATAGTCTTGATCTTCTCCGCATACCGTTGCACGTTGATATCTTACAAGCTTATTTGCAACATCTAACAGATATTCCCATTCTTCATCTATCATAAAGTCCATTGCCCCATATTTCCTACCAACATAATGTATGAATGATGAAAGTCTTGTAGCAAATGTAATGTCATTTACATATCTGTTGTTCTTTATTGGATTTTCTATTTGTATATTTTCTTTCTTTTCCATATTTTCTTTATTTCATTATATGTTCTATTAATTTTTGTTGCAAATGTTGGATTGATATAAGTTTCATATATTTGCTTTATAGCTTTAGCATGATTGAAAGCCCATTTGTAATTGTCAACATCGTATATTGGTATGAATGTTATTTCATCACATTCACAATATTCATTATTTGCAAATGACAATTGTTCTTGCAGTTGTTCTACCATATATCTATGTATAGTATAGAACTTAAACCCTATAGTCTGTCTTGTATTTGGCCATGGAGTACTTTCTATATCTACAATATCAATATCTTCTTTATCTATCATAAGACCTGTTTCTTCGTAACATTCACGTACAGCACCTTCTAATATTGTCTCATTGAAGTCAATAAATCCTCCTGGACAATTCCATTTACCATTGTTACTACCTGCACCATTTCCACGTCTACATGCTAATATATGCCATATTCCTTCTCTATTCTTAGCAAATACAAACATACCTGCAGCTACAGATCTACTATACCATAGAGTATATTCAACACCATCTTTTACATGTTTGAATTCAAAATTTTCTGTTATTGTATTCATCTTATTTTTTCTTATCATTATTCTTATGATATTCTAACATTTTAAAGTACTCATCATCTACATTTACTAATGCTACTGTGTTGTTTGGCATTTGTACTAATCTTTGTACTTTTACACCTGCCTTAATGAGCAACTTTATTCCTGATAAGTCTCTGTATTCATCATGATATACTACTCTCTTTATTTCTGATTGTATTATAAGCTTAGCACAATCAAAACAAGGTGACAATGTAACATATATAGTAGCATTTTCTGATGATGTCCTCCACTTAGCACATTTTGCTATAGCATTAGTCTCTGCATGAAGAACTTCTCTCTTTGTTGTAATATTTCCATTTTCATCTATAAACTCACAGTTGTTGTCCATACCTGTTGGCATACCATTGAATCCTTGAGATATTATTTGATTCTCTTTAGATACTATAATGCATCCAACTTTTGATCTATTGGCATAAGAAAGACCAGACAGCACTATTGCCATATTCATATATGTCTGGTCATATTGTAATTTTCTTTCTTCAATCATATTTCAACATATCTTTAATTTGCCATACACTTGCTCTTCTAATAATATAGTCATTTTCATGCATAACATATGAAATTACCCCATTGTCAACTATACCTTCTGTACTATCCCAATTACCTTCACACTGTAATCTGCCTGAATCATCAAACAGATATACATATTCTTGATCAAGTAATTTCCATATGTCTTTTTTAAGTATGAACAAATCTTTAAGTATCATAAATTTCTATATATATTTTAAATTTTAATTCTTGTGACATCTAGGGCATTTTAACTGTGAAAAAACCATAGGATGATAAATTATATTACTTTAACTTCAAAGTGTCTTAGAAAGGGCGAGAGACATGTCTACACTCATTCT
>JAGATI010000190.1 GCA_017621295.1 Clostridia bacterium
AACAAAAATTAGAAATAAAATACAAAGAATTAAAAGAAACAAACTTAGAAATAACATACAAAATAAAAGTAACAAACACAGAAAGGGTAGAAGGAATAGCAATAATAGAAGAAATAGTGCCAGACGGATTCGAATTTGTAAAAAATGAAAACACAATCTGGAAAGAGAAAGACGGAAAATACACATTAACAACAGAAGTAATAAATCCGGGAGAAACAAAAGAATACGAAATAACATTAAAATGGAATCCAGAAGAAGCAAATAAAGGACAAAAAGTAAATACAGCAAAAATTACAAACACAGTAAACATACCTAAATACGAAGAAACAACAAAAGAAGATAACGAAGATACAGCGATAATAGAAATTAAGTTAAATAAAACAATAGAAGATGTAATAAATATGCCAAAAACAGGACAAGGAAGAATTATATATATATTATCTGCTTTTATTGGAGGAATATGTATAGGTATAATAGTATGGAGAAAAAAGAAAAGTAATGAAAGATAAATAAAAACACATATAAAAGTAAATACAATAATAAAAAAGAATGTTGAAGACAGGGAAAATATTTAAGTTTATTAAATATTGGGGCTCTGTCTTTAACATTCTTTTAAAGTTACAGGATAATGCTTTAACATTGTAGAGTAGTCAAAGTTCCATATATATAAATGTTTTTGAGATATAATGTTTGACTGGAATAATTTTAAAGCACCCATTATCCTGTAACCTTTTAAAAAAATAAATTTAAGTGAAAAACTTGTAATTATATATAAAAATATGATATAGTATAAACATCAATTAAAGCTTATTTGGAGGTAATTAAATGAGTAGAGGAAAAAGATATGATAGTGAAGGTAAGCTGAATATAAAAAAAGTAATAGCTGTTATTATTGCAGTTGTAGTAGTTATAATGTTTGTTATTGGACTTAAAAAGCTTTTAAATACAGAGCCAAAGAATGATGAAAAAGCAATTCCGATTAATTATTTTTCTGTATATACAAACGGTAAATGGGGAGTAATTGATTCAAAAGGAAATACTATAATTGAGCCTAATAATGATGATATGATACAAATACCAGATAAAACAAAAGCAGTATTTGTGTGTACATATGATGTAAATTATACAGATGATACATATAAAACTAAAGTATTAAATGATAAAAAACAAGAATTATTTAATAATTATGAACTAGTAGAAACAATTCAAAACAATGATGAAAATAATAATTTATGGTATGAAACTAATGTATTAAGAGTAAAAAAAGATGGTAAATACGGAATAATTAATCTTGAAGGTAAAGAAATTGTACCATGTGAATATGAAAAGATAGAGGTGTTAAAAGGAGTAACTAATAGCTTAGTTACAACAAAAGATGGGAAAAAAGGTATAATTGATAATTCTGGAAGTAAAATTATTGAAAATGAATATAAAAGCATAAAAAGTCTAACTAATAGATATGAAGACGGTTATGTTGTTGAAAATAATGATGAAAAATTAGGTATTATTAATTACAATAAAAAGATTGTATTAGAATGTAAATATGATAATATAAAAAATGTAGTAGGAAATTCTACATATGTAGTAAAAGAAAATGGAACATTAAAAATTATTAATAGTGAAGGACAAACATATTTAGAAAATAAATATACAGATATAAAAGATATTAATGATGAAATGGTAATTGTAAAACAAGGCGAAAAATTTGGACTTGTAACTTTAACAGGCGAACAGAAAATAGAAGCTAATTATCAAGATTTATCATATCTGTTTTCTAATTATTACATAGCTAAAAAAGATAATAAATATGGTATAATTAATACAAACAATGAATTAATTATTGACTTTAATTATTCAAATCTAATTTATAGAAAAACAGCAAATTTTGTAGAAGGTATAAAAACAGATTATGAATCAGACTTAATTGGTAGTGATATGAATATTAAGGTAACAGGAATAATATCTGAAGTAAATGACGAAAAGGGATATATTAAAGTAAGAATTTCTGATACTTATAAATATTACAACTTTAAATTCGAAGAGAAGAAATTAAGTGAAATTTTAAAATCTAATACTCTATTTTTAGATAAAAAAGATGGAAAATATGGTTTTATTAATAAAGATGGTGTAGTTGTTGTAAATTATATATATGATGATGCAACAGAACAAAATGAATATGGATATTCAGGAATAAAGAAAGATGGTCTATGGGGAGTAATAGATCAAAAAGGAAATGTAATAGTAGATACAAAGTATAATTTAGACAATAATTCAATAATAAACTTTATTGGAAAATGGCATATAAGTGAAGATTTAAATGCAAATTATTATACAGATGAAAATTAATGAAATAATTTAAAATAAGGTTCAAATATATAATATATTTGAACCTTATAAAAAATTAAGGGATATTGTAAGGAAGGAAGGTGTGTATGGTATTTAAATATCATACACAAGAATAATGCAAATAAGAACAGGAATAGATATAATAGAAGTTAATAGAATAGAAGAATCTATTAATAGTTTAGGAGAAAAGTTTTTAAAAAGAGTATTTACAGATTATGAAATTAAATATTGTAATTCTAAAAATAATATGAAGTATCAACATTATGCAGCAAGATTTGCTGCAAAAGAAGCTATATTTAAAGCAATATCAAATAACCTTAAATCTAAATATGATGTAACATGGACAGATATAGAAATTAAAAATGATGAAAATCGGAAGGCCTACTTTTTCTATAAGTAAATTAGAAGAAAAGTTAAATATAATAGATAAAGATATAAGTATTTCACATATAAAAGAATATGCTATAGCTAGTGTTACTCTACTAATAGAGTCTTAGCATGAGAGGAGAGGCAAGATGAAAATAGAATATTTTGATTCACATGCACATTATGATGATTCTAAATTTGATGATGATAGGAAAAATATAATAAATGAAATATATAATGAAGGTATAACAAAAATAGTAAGTGCAGGATATAGTTTAAATTCATCTAAATTTGCAATTAATTTGGCAAATGAATATAAATTTATATATGCAACATGTGGAATATCACCAAATGATATTCCAGAAAAAGAAGATGAATTTAGATTACAGTTAAACCAAATAAAAAGTTTAAGTTTAAATAGTAAATGTGTAGCTATTGGTGAAATAGGTTTAGACTATTACTGGAATAAAGAAAATAAAGAATATCAAAAAAAAGTATTTATAGAGCAAATAAATTTGGCAAATGATTTGAATTTACCAATAGTTATACATGCAAGAGATGCAGTATCTGATACATTACAAATATTAAAGGAAAATACTGTAAATAAAAAAGGAGTTTTTCATTGTTGTATGCTTAATAGAGAATTGGTTAAGGAAGCTCTAAAATTAGGATTTTATATATCATTTGCAGGACCAATTACTTTTAAAAATTCTAAAAATGCTTCTGAAATTATCAAAATGGTTCCAGATGATAAATTTTTTATTGAGACAGATAGTCCATATTTGTCACCAGAGCCAAACAGAGGGAAAAGAAACGATTCTAGAAATCTTAAATATATAGCAGAGAAAATTGCAAATGAGAAGCAAAAAAATATAGAGGAGATTGCAAAATTAAGTTATGAAAATGCAGTAAAGTTTTTTGATATTATGAAGTAAATGGAATGTTATAAAAATGTAACAAATTTATATTAAGTGTTAATTATAGAACATTTATATATATGGAGCTTTGATGGCTAATTTTAAAGCACCCATTATCCCGTAACAAAAAAAGTGATAAATCTACATAAAATGGTTGATTTTGTAACATAATTGTAATATAATTGTAATATGAGTTTAAAAATAATTTTACAAATGATAAATACAAATAAAATAAATATCATATAGGTGAATATGGTATTTAATTTTATGTTCAAATAAAATTAATTAAATATAAGGAGTGTTTATTTATATGAAGGAGAAAATATTTAAAAAATTAATTTGTGTATTAATAATCATTTGTATGTTAGCTATGATTTTTGTACCAAATTTCGCAAAATCAGCTACAGTAGTTGTTTCTAACATGAGCAATACAGGACATGGTATTGGTAATACATCTATATTCACAGTTAAAATAAATGGATATAGTAATTTGTACTGCGTTAGAGGAGGAGCATCTTTAAGAACAGGAATGCAACTTAATGATGGAGGATTAAGTTTATATACAACAACAGGAGCAGTAGTAACAAATTCTAGTGCAATGCAATGGTTATTAGATAATATGTATTTAACAGAAGGAACAGACGCAAATACCAAAAAAGAAATGAGACAAAACTTAATAAACATAATGAAAAAATATAATACATATAAAGATTCTAATGGAAATAGTTTATTAAATAAGAAATTAAAAGGCAACGGAATTAATAATGAATGGATAACAAAAGCAGTAGATGATGTAATAAATGATAAATTAACATTATATGCAGTGCAACAATATGCAATATGGAATCATGTAAAAAATACTTATAATTCGTATTATAATACAATGCAAAACTCAGATGGAAGTTATAATGCAATACCAGGAGCCAAAGCATCAAGAGTACATTATACAGCATTATACATTACATTAAACGAATTAGCAGCAGAAGCACAAAAAAATGGATACAAATCACCAAATAACTCAGGACGAGGATTTGATGTAAAAATAGAAAAACAATCAAATACAAAAGCTACTATATCAAGTGATGGAAAGTCAGTTTTAGTAGGACCATATAAATTAAAAAATAATCATGGAATAATAAAAAAATCATTTAGTGCAACAATTAATTCAGATAAAGCAGATAAAGTAGAAACAGTAAATGCAGAAGGAAAAGGAACTAATGTATCAGAATCTCAAAAAGAATTTTATGTAAAAATTACATACAATAAAGGATTTGCAAAAGGAACAGAATATAAAATAGGAATTAATGTAGGATTATCAGGATATAGAACATTTGCTACATTATTAGATACATCAAATGGTTATAATCAACCATTAGCAACAATAAGAAAAGAACCAGTTAAAACAAATACAAAAGCAGAAATTGTTGTAAAAGAAGAGTTAAAAGGAGATTATAATCTAGAATTAGAGAAAATATCTAATGGAGGAGAGAAAATCTCAGGAGTAACATTTAAAGTAAAAGAAGGATCAGGAGAGGCAAAAACTTACGGACCAACAGATTCGAACGGAAATGTAAAAGTAGTAACAAAAAAGAAAATAGAAAAAGAAGGAATAGATGAATATACAATTACAGAAGTAAATGTAGGAAGTAATAAATTAGTAAAAGTACAAGAAGAAATCAAATTATATGTAACAAAAGTAAATGCAAATGGAAAATATGTAGCATCAAAGGTATCATTTGAAAAAGAAAAAGAAATTAAAGAAACAGAAGTTAGATTAGAAGATG
>JAGATI010000191.1 GCA_017621295.1 Clostridia bacterium
CATGAATTATTTAGAAGAATTAATGCTTCAGTTTCTGAAGAAGATGAAGATGAAGTAAGTTCTGAATTATCATATTTAAAAATTATTAGAGATATTAGAGATAAAGATAAAGAATTATATGAAAAAGTTAAAAATTACCCTAAAAAAATTAAAATTGCAAGAAATAATGAAGAAAAGGGACTATTAACATTCTTTAGAAAAGGATATTTAAAAAGATTTTACATTTCAAATGAAGAAACAAAAGAAATAACTTTTGAGCAAGCTATAGAATTTGTAAAAGCAAATAAATCAGAAAACAGCCAAAAAGTAGATAATAATTATTATAAATTATTAAAAGAAAATAAGAGTGCTTTTGAATTAGCAGAAAAAGAAGATATTACAGCTGAAAAAACAAATGTAAATAAGAGAGGAACAAGTAACGCTAAAAATATAATTAAAGTATTAAAAGGATGCTTAAAAATTGATAATAGAATTACCGATTTCGAAGAATTAAAAATTAATAAAATGATTGATCTATTAGAAAACGGAGAACTACCAGAACGAATTATAAAAGAGGGAAATAGAGCTATAAAAAAAATGATAAGTTTGAACGATAGCATAAAATTCTGTAAGGAATTTGAAAATTTAATCCCTAAAGTATATTTTGAAAATGAAACTAAAGTAGAAAATTCTAGAAAAAAACAAAAAATACAAGAAAAAGAAATAATATTATCAGAGCAGTTTATATAGGAGGAATAGAAAATGGGGATTAGTGATAAAACTCTAAAATATCTTAATATGCTTGAAGAGCCATTTAATAAAAATACTTTTTATGAATTTATAAAAGATTTATTAAATTTAGAAAACAATGATATAGTAAACGGAATTGAAAAACCTGCAACAAGTGAACAATATAAAAACTATATAGAGAATTCCAGTTTATATGCAAAATATGAAGATAATAAAAGAAATTCAATTGGAGTATTTATTATTAAATTAAGAGATAATAAGAATGCAACTAATGCTAGAACTTTACAGAGAAATTATATTGCACACTTATTAGACGGATATGATCTAGATGCTTGTTTAACTGCATTATATAGCGAAACAGACAATACCTGGAGATTATCATTCGTTAAACAAGAAATTGCAATAGAGGTTGGTAAGTTCAAGAAAAAAGTTAGTCCTGCAAAAAGATATTCTTACCTTTTTGGAAAAGATGAGCCAAACCATACTGCAAAAGAACAACTAGTTGATTTTATTGAAAATAATACAAAAAAATATTCCGTTGATGAATTAGAAGAGAAATTCAGTGTTGAAAAAGTTACTAAGGATTTCTTTGAGAAATATAAAGAAAATTATTTGAAGTTAAAAGAAAAATTAGAAGAGAACGAGGAATTTTTATGTGAATCTCAAAGATGTGATTTTACTTCTGAAGAATTCACTAAAAAACTTATGGGACAATTAGTATTTTTATATTTTCTTCAAAAAAAAGGATGGCTTGGTGTAAAATTAGTTCCATCTGTTTTAAAAATAGAAGAATATGATGAAATCTACAATAACCAAGATGCATTAGGTAAAAAAATATTAGACAAATATTATATAACTTATGATAATTGTAAAAAAATAAAAAATGGACTATTAGAAAAGTATAAAGAAAATCTTCAGGATATAGACATTTTATCTTCAATATTTGTTGGTACAAAATATGATTATCCATGGGGAAGTGGCGAAAAAAGATTTATTAGACGAATTTTTGAAAATTGTATAAATAGAAATAAGAACTTTTTTGATGATTACCTTGAACCATTTTTTTATGATGGTTTGAATCATAAAAGAAAAAATCAATATTTTAGTACTTTTAATTGTAAAATACCATTTTTGAATGGTGGTTTATTTGAACCATTAGATAATTATATGTGGGAAAGTGCTAACTTTAATTTAAGCAATGATATTTTCGCAGAAATATTGGATTTCTTTGATAGATACAATTTTACTATGAATGAAGAAGAACCTCTAGAAAAAGATGTTGCCGTTGATCCAGAAATGCTTGGTAAAATATTTGAAAATTTATTAGATGTCAAAGATAGGAAATCAAAAGGTGCTTTTTATACTCCTAGAGAAATTGTTCATTATATGTGTCAGGAAAGTTTAGCAAATTATTTAGTAAATAAAGTTGGAGTAAAATATGAAGAAATAAAAGAGTTTATCCAGTATGGCGAGATGATTAGAGATGTTGATTTAAAGGAAGCAACTAAAAAAGATTATTTAGTTGGAGAAACTATATTTAAAAATATCATAAAGATAGACAATGCATTAAAAAACATCAAAATTGCAGATCCAGCAGTTGGATCTGGTGCATTTCCACTTGGAATGTTAAATGAAATTGTAAAACTAAGAGATATATTAACATCATATATGTTAATATACAATAGAGAACACTTATTTGAAAAGGTCTATAAGGAAGAAGAAATAACAAATAAAAAAAGAAGTATGTACAAAATAAAATGGGATACAATAAGAAATTGCATTTATGCAGTAGATATTGAAAATAGTGCAGTTGATATAACGAAATTAAGATTATGGTTATCAATAGTAGTAGATCAAATTGATGTTCCTATGTCAGGACCAGAACCATTACCTAATTTAGATTGTAAGATAATGCAAGGAAACAGTTTAGTTGATGAGTATAATGGTATTAAACTTATAGATGATAAATTTATTGATGAATTTAAAAACAATAAAAATATAAGGTTTAATGATGGAGCTAAGGATAAAAAAGGTAGATATCTAATTTCACAAAACCAAATACAATTTGGTGATGGTCAAAAGAAGGTACAAATTGATGATTTAATTAATTTAAAAAAAGAATTATATGAAACCAATGATCCAAATAGAAAAAAAATATTATTAGAAAAAATACAATTTACTAGAAATGAATTATTAAGATTGAACTTTATGGGGACAAATAAAGAACAAGAATTATTTGAAATCGACTCTTCTCATAATAAACCATATTTTGCCTGGATGTTAGAGTTTATTGAAGTATTCATAGAAAATAATGGATTTGACATTGTAATTGGAAATCCTCCTTATGTAGATTATAGAAAAATAGACTCTCTAACCAAAAGATATTTAGAGAAAAATTCTGCCAGTGCAAAATATACAAAAATGGCAAGTTTGTATGTCTATTTTATTGAAAAAGGAATTAACTTATATAATAATACAGGGAATCTTATATATATTAATCCATATCAATATCTATCAGCAGATTCTGGATTAGGAATAAGAAAATTTATTTTTAATAACAATATATGTATTAATAAAATTATTGATGTATCACATATAAAAGTTTTCAATACAGCAGATACATACACTTGTATAAACAGTTTTAGTAATAATAACCTTAAAGAATATATCGAGATATATAGACCAAAAGATATCTATGCATTAGAAGAAAATATAAAACTTATCAGTTATAAAAATTGTCAGAATGAAATAGATAATAAAATAATATTAAATGATAATAAAATAATAGAAAAAATGGATAAAATATTTACACATTTAGAAGATTTTAGCGAAATATTCTGTGGTTCTTCTGCATCAGGACTAAATAAAATAATTATAGACCATACCGATTATTTATTAAGTGAAGATCAAGATAAATATGCACCATTATTAATGACAAGTGATTTTTCAAGGTTTGATTATGCAGTAAAAAAATATATCCCTAAAGAAATATTTAGTGAAAATATTCGTAATGTATTTGAGAATAACGAAAATATTTTTATAGGTAGAATGACAAAAGAGATAAGAGCTGTCTTGGTAGACAAAAATATTTATTGTGGTAAAGTTAATTGTCTAACCAATTTAAAAATAGACAAATACATTTTATGGGCAATTCTTAATTCGGATTTGATAACTTATTATTACCAAATAAAGAACGAATCTAAACATATGTCAGGTGGATATTTTGGAATGGATATTCCATCAATAAAGAAAATACCAATAATAAAACCAAATGAAGAATTAAGTGAGTTATTAAAAAAATATGCTATTGAAAAAAATATGGACGAAATTAATAAAATAGTATATAAATTATATGAAATTAATAATGATGAATTGAAACTAATAGAGGGAGAGGGAGAAAAAGAATGATAAAAGTTACATATAAAAGTAAAAAAAGAGATTGCTATGCAGAAGGAGAATATTCTTTAGAAAATAATTCTTTAGTAGTAAAAAAAGGAGCAAAGGTGTCTATTAAATTAGATGAAAAATTTAGAATATCAAAAGCTGCACAAGAAAGAAATAATCAAAAAATTATAAAAAACAATATTCTTCAAAAAGACATGGTATTCAAAAGCCCATCTGTTGCTGCTCAATTTGTATCTGGATCAAGTTTAAATGGTTTGAAGGTTTGGAAAACAGAAGATAAAAAATCATTAAAAATAATGTTAGAGGAGAAATAATTATGCCAGAAATAAAATATGAAATAATTGAACAATTAGGAGTATTATCTGAAAGTGAAAAAGGATGGAAAAAAGACTTAAATTTAATAAGCTGGAATGATAGAGAACCCAAATATGATTTGAGAGATTGGTCAGAGAATCATGAAAAAATGGGAAAAGGTATAACTTTATCAAAAGATGAAGTTCAAAAATTAAAAAATATTTTAAATACAATTTAAAAATAGGAGTTAATTTAAATGGGAATATTAGATTTATTTTTAAGTAATAATTCATCTGATGAATTCAAAGTAGGAGATAAAGTTAGAGTAAAATATAGGGAACAAGAAGGGTATATAATTGATAAAGATGGAATGTATTATATGGTATCTATGAATGACGGAGAATTAGTAGATTCATATACTGCTGATCAATTAGAAAAATGTTGGTAAACAAGGAGTAAAAGTATAAATGATTATTTTTATAATAGTAGTTATTGTAATCGTTGTATCAATTGCTGCAATAACAAGTGAAAATAATAATAAAAGTTTCAATGATAATTCGAATACTTTAAATAATATTGGAAAAACAGAAATGATGTCAGATATGTATAAAGATATTACTGGAAGAAATCTAGATCCAATTGAAAAAAGTATTTTATTCATGCACAATAAAAATAAGAAATAGTGAAAATAGGAAGGACAAGCCTTCCTATTTTTCTTTATATAGATATTCAATTATTATAGTAAAAAAGTATTTTGGAGCTATTATCTCGTTATTATATATATGAAAAAAGGAGCGCAAAAGTTCATGAGAGATGTGATTATTCATAACATCAATAGAACTTCTGATGCTCCTTTGTACTTTATTTACACTTACATTATTTTTTATCGATACTCTATTATATAAATCTTCAATTTTGCACAATAACACTGGATTATTGTATGCTATATTGATAGCATCTATTAAAAAAAGTGTACCTTTTGAATATAAATTAAATTTTAATTCCAAAAGCAGGGACTTTAATTTTATTTGATCTAATTCTTTAGGTGCATTAGAAATATCTTTTATTAAAGATAAAACTTCATCTAAATTTGTAGGTTTTGGCATAATTCTATATACTTTAGCAGTATTAAATAATCTATGCATTAACTCAACATTCCCACTAATAACAATAATATTACATTTATTTTTTTCATCGGAATCTTTAGATATTCGATTTATAACTTCTAAACCATTTAATTTAGGCATATCAAGATCTAGTAATAATACATCTGGTTTTAACGCTTGATACATTTCTACTGTTGATTCGCCATCTCTAGTTTTTGAAATTATATTTATATTTTTATCTTTTGTTAGAAATCTACAATACATTGAACTTAATTCAATGTTATCTTCTGCAATCATAACTTGTACCATCTCATCCTCCTATAATTACAAAAAATAATGTCTTTTACTTATATTGTTTACCTCTAACTTGCTCGCATTATATCATTTTTTTCTTTATTTTTCAACGTTTTCGACAAAACTTCCCATAATTTGCCATTTAAAACATTCATCTGAAAGGGAAAAAAGGGGAAAAAACCGTAATTTTTTGTAAATAATAGCAACTTTAGGGAATTTACAACATTACTAAAGTAAAATTTTATATTATTCAAGCAGGACAAAATAGTCTGTTATCACGAGGTATAAATTAAGGTACTAATGCTGATCATAAGATGTACTAATGAGTTATATATCATTTTATTTGATAATACTATTTTGTCTGGAGGTAATTATTATGTAGTAATAACAAAACATCAATTTGCTAATTTATTATACTAGAATTTATACCTCCGATTTATGGACTCTTGTTGTCCAAGATCGGAGGTGGTTTTTATGAATGAGAATAAATACAGCAATGAAGAAGTTGTTAAAGCATTTAAATCTTTTATTTCAAAAGTCATTGAAAATGCTGCAATAGATTATGCTCGTAAGATTAAAAACAAAAAATATAATGAAGTTTCTTTTAGTGAGTCTTTTAGTGAAGTTGTGTCATTATCTAATTATGATAATGACACTTTTTTTGTCGAAAAGTTATGCAAAATTAATTTAATTGTATCTAATTTCAATGAAAAAGATAAAAAGATTTTTCATTTAATGCTTAATGGAAAAGATAATAAACAAATATCAACAATTATGAATTTATCTGAAAAAACAATTAAAAATAAGAAAAATTTAATTAGAAAAAAATTAAAAGAGGAGTTAAGAAAATATGGATTTTAGTAATATTAGCAATGCTGAATTTGTAAAAATAATTGAAAAAGCAGTACATGGTAATTCAAAGGAAAAATTTAAAATAATTTTAATGTTTGAAAATCTAATAACAAAAAAAGCTCATATTAACGGCATTTTTTCGCAAGAATGCAAAGACTATATTGAAGATAAATTATTTTATGAAATAGAAAAATTTAAAAAAATTTAAAAATTTTCAAAAAAAGTCGGGACTTTTTCAATTTTACTTCGCCTATATTAGTGAAAGATAAAAATTCTTTCAAATTATGGATAGAACATTGAAAAGTTAATAGAGTTTATTAGATCATACAAGAACTGCACTCTAGGTGGGTTAGCAACTATTTAGATTAACAATAAGAATGTTATCTTATTGCGAATGCAGTTTAGGATACTTTTGTACAGTCATAGTTCGAGCGTGAAATTATAAAAGTAGTCCATAATACTTTTATAGTGATCCGTCCCAAGCATTGAGTACAAGTCAGAGTTCTGGCTAGTTGAAATACTAATGTTGCTAGAAACACTAGCAGTCTAATAGATGAATAAAAAAGTAAATATATACTTATTGAAAAATAAGTAAAAATGGAGGCAAAAACATGTTAGATATTATTTCAATGACTATATTACTATTTTTATTAATAGGACTACCTATAATACTAATAATTATAGGTGGTAATAAAAATAAATCACAACAAGAAATAGAAGCAGAATTAAAAGAACAAAGCGATTATTTGAGAGAACAAATGAGAAAAAAAGAAAAATACAATTGGCAACACGTACAAGCATATTCAATTATAGCTTTAAATAATTTACTAAATTCAGCAAATGATATTACACTAGAAAATATGAAAATGATTATTGAACCATTAGATTTATTACATACTAAAAAAGATGTTATAGAATATTCTGAAAAGTTATTAAAGAATAAAAATAATTAGATCCAAAAGCAAATAGAAATATTATCTATTTGCTTTTTATCTTGTCAAATGTGTAAATTAAAAATTTGTACCTTTGTAGAAAAATTTATCGGATGTTAGACTCCAGGTAAATAGTAAATTTAATTTACTATTTAGATTTAATAAAGGAGGTCTAATAAATGTCTTTTTTAAAATATCAAAGAGAAAATCCAGAGTTTCTTAATAATTTCTTAAAATACAAAAGATTTATAGAGGGGTGTGCTGAGACAACAGTAAACGAATCATATTTCGATTTAAGAACATTATTTAGATATATAAAGCTATATCTTTATGATAATGAAAAACTTAATAAAATAACAAAAGAAGAATTTAAGAAAATTGAAATTAAAGAAATTACAATAAATGATTTAAGTAAAATGAATGAATTTAAATTAGAACAATATATCGTTTTCCTAGCTAATGTATTAGAAAATGATGTTACAAGTAGAAATAAAAAATTGGCATCAATGAAAAGATTATATGAATATCTAGAAACAAATAATTTTATACCAAGTAATCCTACTAAATACATTAAAACTGCACGAATATCAAAAAGATTACCAAAATATTTAAGTTTGGATGATAGCAAGAAATTATTATCAAAAACTA
>JAGATI010000192.1 GCA_017621295.1 Clostridia bacterium
AAAATATAGATGAATATATTGCTTTTGAAGGATATCAAGCATTAGAAAAAGTTTTAAAACAAATGAGTCAAGATGAAGTTATAGAAGAAATTTCTAATTCTGGTTTACGAGGAAGAGGTGGAGCAGGCTTTCCTACTGGAAAAAAATGGGCACTTACTAAAGAAGTAGAATCAAAACAAAAATATGTTGTGTGTAATGCAGATGAAGGCGACCCTGGTGCTTTTATGGATAGAAGTATTCTAGAAGGTGACCCAAATTGTATATTAGAATCAATGGCAATTGCAGGATATGCAATTGGAGCAAATAAGGGATATATTTATGTTAGAGCCGAGTATCCAATTGCAGTAGAACGTTTAAAAATTGCAATTAATCAGGCAAAAGAATATGGAATATTAGGGAAAAATATATGGAATACAGGTTTTAATTTTGATATAGAAATAAGACTTGGAGCAGGAGCTTTTGTATGTGGAGAAGAAACAGCGCTTTTAGAATCTATAGAAGGAAGACGTGGTCAGCCAAGAGTAAAGCCACCATATCCTGCAAGTAGTGGACTATGGGGAATGCCAACATTAATTAATAATGTTGAAACATTTGCAAATATTCCACAAATTATTTTAAATGGAGCTAGTTGGTATTCTAGTATTGGAACAAAAGACTCTAAAGGAACAAAAGTATTTGCATTAGGTGGAAATGTAAATAATATAGGTTTAGTAGAAGTTCCAATGGGAACAACTTTAAGAGAGATTGTTTTTGATATTGGTGGTGGAATACCAAATGGAAGAGAATTTAAAGCAGCACAAACAGGTGGACCATCAGGTGGGTGTATTCCAAAAGAACATTTAGATACTAAAATTGATTATGAATCATTAAAAGAGATTGGTTCTATGATGGGTTCTGGGCGGATTAATTGTAATGGATGATACTAAATGTATGGTTAATTTAGCAAAGTTTTATTTAGATTTTACAGTAAGTGAAAGCTGTGGAAAGTGTACACCTTGCAGAATTGGAACAAAAAGAATGTTAGAAATTCTAGAAAAACTATGTAGTGGAAAAGCAGAAGAATTAGATATATATATATTAGAAAAATTAGCATTAAATATACAAAAATCATCTATATGTGGTCTTGGGCAGACTGCACCAAATCCAGTACTTAGTACATTAAAGTATTTTAGAGATGAATATAGACAGCATGCTTTACAAAAAGAATGTAAAGCTTTAGAATGTAAGGCTTTAACTGTAATTAATATAGATGAGGAAAAGTGCAAGGGATGTGGATTATGCCAAAAATTCTGTCCTGTTTCTGCAATAAAAGGTGAAGGAAGAGAAAAAAGAGAAATTGATAAATCTTTATGTATAAAATGTGGTACATGTAAAGATAAATGCCCACTTAAGGCAATTGGATAATTTTTTTACATATATATTTAGATAAATGTATTAAATAATTAACAATAATGGCGTATTTTTATAATTAATATTTCTGGAAGATATGCTTAATTATTGTACTAATTTATAATTGTACCAAAATAAGGAGGAGTACCATGTCAAAACAAGTTAATTTAATAATAGATGGTAATAAAGTAACAGTTCCAGAAGGAACAACAATACTAAATGCTGCAAAAGAAGCACGGAGTTGATATTCCAACATTATGCTTTCTAAAAGATATAAACGAAATAGGCGATTGTAGAATGTGTATTGTAGAAGTAGAAGGAAGAAAAGGGTTTGCTACATCATGTATACAAAAAGTAGAAGAGGGAATGGTTGTAAAAACTAATACTAAAGAGATTTTAGAAGCAAGACATGTTATTTTAGATTTAATTATTTCAAATCATAGTAAAGACTGCTTAACATGTACACGTTCACGGAAATTGTGAACTTCAAGAGTTAGCAGTAAAGTTTAATATACAAAATATTGAATTTGAAGGGGAGAGAGTAAATCATATAATAGATGATTTATCACCATCTATTGTGAGAGATTTTAATAAATGTATATTATGTAGAAGATGTGTGGCAGCATGTAAAAATGTACAAAAAATTGGAGCTATTGATTGTATAAATAGAGGATTTTCTTCATGTATTTCTACAACAAATAATAAAAGTTTAAATGATGTTGAATGTACATTTTGTGGTCAATGTATTCAAAGCTGTCCAACAGGAGCATTACACGAAAAAGAAAATATTAATGATGTATGGGCAAAAATAAAAGATAAAGATACATTTGTTATAGTACAAACTGCACCAGCTGTTAGAGTGGCTTTAGGTGAAGAATTTGGAATGGAAATAGGAACAAATGTAACAGGAAAAATGGTATCAGCATTAAAAAAACTAGGATTTGACAGAGTATTTGATACAAATACAGGAGCTGATTTAACTATTATGGAAGAAGCAAATGAATTTGTAGAAAGATTTACTAAAAATGAAAATTTGCCAATGATTACTTCTTGTAGTCCTCGGATGGGTTAGATTTATAGAAATGAATTATCCAGAAGAATTAAAACATTTATCAAGTTGTAAATCACCACATGAGATGTTTGGTGCAATTTTAAAAACATATTATGCAGAAAAAGAAAATATAGATCCAAGTAAAATATATGTAGTTTCTATTATGCCATGTATTGCAAAAAAGTTTGAAAGACAAAGAAATGAACTTTCCAATAATGGAATGTATGATGTAGATGCTGTTTTAACAACAAGAGAACTTGCAAGAATGATAAAACAAGGCAATATCGAATTTTTAAACTTAGAAGACGAAAAATTTGATAACCCAATGGGAGAAGCAACAGGAGCAGGTGCAATCTTTGGAGTTACTGGAGGTGTAATGGAAGCAGCTTTAAGAACAGCATATGAGACAATTACAAAAGAGAGTTTGGAAAAAATTGAATTTAGAGAAGTAAGAGGAACTAAAGGAATAAAAAAGGCATCAGTAAAAATAAAAGATAGAGAAGTAAAAGTAGTTGTTGCAAGTGGTCTTGCAAATGCAAGAAAGATTATGGATGAAATAAAGATGGGGAAAGCTGATTATGACTTTATAGAAATTATGGCATGTCCAAATGGATGTATAATGGGTGGTGGTCAACCTATTAAAAGTTCAAAAATAAGGCGTACAGTAGATGTTGCTAAATTAAGAGGAGATGCACTTTATACAATAGATGAAAAAAGTAAAGTTCGTAAATCTCATGAAAGTCCAGTGATGAAGAAATTATATGCAGAATTTTTAGAAAAACCTGGAAGTGATATTGCACATAAGCTTCTACATACTAAATATCAAAAAAGAAGTAAATTAAAATAATAGTTACTATTTTGTACTAAATAAAATGTCCATGAATTGTAACAAATGATAGTAATTTTATATTATTTTTAACAATAGTGATTGACATTACTAAATCAACATAATATAATTAAACAATTATAAAATAACATATTTGTTAAGGAGGAAAAGTTAGTTTTGGAGATACTAACTTTATATAAATAATTATGGAAATAATATATAATATATTAGAGACAATATTACCATTTGAATTTATGTCATATGCATTTATGAAAAATGCACTAATAGCAGTAGTTTTAATATCACCAATATTTGCAATTTTAGGAACAATGATTGTAAATAATAAAATGGCTTTTTTCTCAGATGCACTTCGGACATTCTGCGTTAACAGGAATTGCAATAGGGATGTTGTTTGGAGCATTAAACATTAATATTTCGATGATAATATTTGCGATTTGTTTTGCAATATTGTTAAACTATGTAAAACATAAAACAACATATGGAGCTGACACAATAATAAGTGTATTTTCGTCAATTGCAATTGCACTAGGCCTAAGCTTACTTGCACAAAGCGGTAATTTTAATAAATATTCTACTTATTTAGTTGGCGATATTTTAAGTATTAATACAAATGAAATTGTTTACTTAGGAATTAGTTTTTTATTAGTAATAATGTTTTGGAAGTTCTTTTTTAATAAACTAAATTGTATTAGTATAAATACTAGCTTAGCAAAAAGTAAAGGAATAAATGTAAAATTAATTGATAATATTTTTGTTATATTAATTGCAATTATTGTAATGATTTCTATTAGATGGATAGGTATTCTTTTAATAAACTCTTTACTCATCTTACCTGCTGCTTCAAGTAGAAATATTACAAAAAATATGAGATTATATCATTTATATGCAATATTATTCTCATTATTTTCTGGAATTACAGGTCTTATTTTATCTTATTATTACAATATACCAACAGGGCCAATAATTGTAATTATATCTGGTATAATATATTTTATTACATTTGCTTTAAAAACAAAGTTGAAAGAATAAAAGAGAATTAAAAGTGCCTAACTCTTTTGGGAAGTTTATTTGGCACTTTAATTTTTGGTGATTTTATATTGACAAAATAAAAAAATATGATAATTTTTAAAAAGACAATATCTTTTTTTGATAAATCTCTAATTTTAAATCTTATTTTATTTATTGGCCCAATAGGGTTGATATTAAAAAGGGAAACCTTAAAAAGTAAGATTACTTTGAGTAAATGAGAGGGGAACGCTTAAAGGTATTAGAGAAAAAATGGGGCGCCAGGTTTATACTGGCGCCTTTTTAATAGAATAAATTGATAATAATTTATTTTATTAAAAAATAATAACTATAGGAATATAAAATTTAAATGATTTGGGTATAGATTGGAAGAAAAAGCAATAGAAAAGCAGCGAGACTAAACAAAAATGAAGATAGCAAAATAATATAAGAATATATAAAAGTGATGCTATTTAATTAAAAATAGCATCACTTTTTATTAACTTCAAATTGAGTAAAGATATATATTTAAGATATTCCTAATATACTTTTTGCATATTCTATATCATTAGAATTTGCATTACGAATGTTCTCTAGTTCATATTTACATCCCAAATTAATCCATTTTGTTTTTCCCATATCATGATATGGAAGAAGTTCTATTTTTTCTACAGATTTTAGTGTTCCTATAAATTCTTTTAGATCTTGTAAATCTTCAGTTCTATCTGTGATAGTTGGAACAATAACTTGTCTAATCCAAATTGGCTTATTAATATCACTTAAGTATTTCGCAAATGCTAATTCTTTTTTATTAGATACACCAGTTAATTCTTTACATATTTCATCATTAATACATTTTATATCTAATAAAAATAAATCTGTTAGATTAATTAATTTTTTTATATCATCTGTTAAATCTATATTTCCAGAAGTATCTATAGCTGTATGAATATTTTCCTTTTTTAAAAGAGTAAATAATTGGGTTGAAAATTTATATTGCAAAAGAGGTTCACCACCACTAACAGTAACACCACCACCAGATGATAAAAAGTAATTTTTATATTTTAATATTTTTTCTAATAATTCATTACAAGTATAAGAAGTCCCAGAATGTATATCCCAGGTATCTCTATTATGACAATATTTACATTGTAAAGAACAACCTTGCATAAAAATAATAAATCGTATTCCAGGACCATCAACAGCACCAAATGTTTCAAATGAGTGGACTTTTGCTATTAAGTCTGACATATAAGTAAACCTCCTAAAAATGTTAGAATTGTTAAAGATGCCAAGTGTTTAAAAATTGCCAAAAGGGACGGAGCATTATGGCACATCTTTATATACAATTACACTATTTTAAATAAAAATGTCAAAATGCCCCGTCCCTTTTGGCACCTTTTGGCAATTTTAGGGTCAGAAACAATTAAATTCTTTCATGAATAGTTCTATGAATAACGTCTAACTGTTGTTCTCTAGTTAATTTTGTAAAGTGAACTGCATATCCAGAAACACGAATTGTAAGTTGTGGGTATTTTTCTGGATGTTCCATAGCATCTTCTAATAATGCTCTATTAAATACATTTACATTGATATGATGACCTGTTTGCATAAAGTATCCATCTAACATACTTACTAGATTATTAATTCTTGTATTTTCTTCTTTTCCTAATGTATCAGGAGTGATTGCAAATGTGAAAGATATACCATCAGATGCATATTCAAAAGGTAATTTTGCAATTGTATTCATTACTGCTAAAGAACCATTTGCATCTCTACCGTGAAGTGGGTTAGAACCAGGACCAAAAGGTTCGCCTGCTCTTCTACCATCAGGAGTATTTCCTGTTGCTTTGCCATAAACAACATTAGATGTTATTGTAAGAACAGATAGGGTAGGAGTAGCTCCTCTGTATATTGTGTGTCTTTCTAATTTACGCATAAATGTTTTAACAATTTCTACTGCTATAGAATCAACTCTATCATCATCATTACCATATTTAGGGAAGTCTCCTTCGACTTTATAATCTACAGCTAATCCTTGTTCGTTTCTAATTACTTTTACTTTTGCATATTTTATTGCAGATAATGAATCTGCTACTACTGATAAACCAGCAATTCCACAAGCCATTGTACGATAAATTTCTCTATCATGAAGTGCAAATTCTAAAGCTTCATAAGAATATTTATCATGCATATAATGAATAGCATTTAATGCTTTTATATAAATTTTTGCAACATAGTCCATCATCTGGTCAAACTTTTCCATTACTTCATCATAGTTTAAATATTCAGAAGTAATCCTCTCAAATTTAGGAGCAATTTGTTTTCCAGAGTTTTCGTCTTTTCCACCATTA
>JAGATI010000193.1 GCA_017621295.1 Clostridia bacterium
TGAAAGCTTTTCTTTATCGTCTTCTTTTGCAAGTATCCATGGTGCTGTTTCATCAATATATTTATTTGTTCTTGAAATTATATTCCAAATTTCTGAAATTGCATTACTTACATGATATGCATCCATACATTCTTCAAAACTTTTTATTTTTTCATATACAAAGCTTTCTAATTCATCATCAAAGTCTGTTTTGGTACTACTTAAAGTTGGTACTATTCCATCAAAGTATTTATTCATCATTCCAATAGTACGATTTAGTAAATTTCCTAAGTCATTACACAAATCAGAATTAAATCTTTCTATAAATCCTTCTGGGGTAAACATAGCATCTTGTGCAAAAGGCATTAATCTTAATAAATAGTATTTTGTTGCATCTAATCCATACCTTTCTATTAATGTTTCTGGATATATAACGTTTCCTACAGATTTAGACATCTTTCCATCTTTCATTACAATCCAGCTATGCGCATATATTTGTTTTGGCAATTCTAATCCCAAAGCATGTAAAAATATAGGCCAATAAATGCCATGGAATCTTATAATTTCTTTTCCAACAATATGTAAATCTGCTGGCCAGTATTTTTTAAATAGTGAATCATCATCAGATAAATAACCTAAAGCTGTAATATAGTTTGTAAGAGCATCAAGCCATACATATAAAACATGTTTTGGGTCATTTGGCATCTGTATTCCCCAATCAAATGTAGCACGACTTATACATAAATCTTCTAATCCTGGATTTATAAAATTGTTAAATATTTCATTTTTTCTTGATTCTGGCTCAATAAAATGTGGATTTTCTTCATAAAACTTTACTAGCCAATCTTGGTATTTTTTCATATTGAAGAAATAACTTTCTTCTTGCATTTTCTTTACTTCTCTACCACAATCAGGACATTTACCATCTACAATTTGAGTATCTGTAAAGTAGTTTTCGCATGGCATACAATACCAGCCTTCATATTTTCCTTTATAAATATCTCCATTTTTTAAGAATATTTCTACTATTTTTTGTACAGCTTTTATATGTCTTTCTTCTGTTGTTCTTATAAAATCATTATAACCAATATCCATTAACTTCCATAATTCTTTTGCTTTTCCAGCCATTTCGTCTACATGTTCTTGTGGAGAGATTCCTTTCTTTTCTGCAACATTTTGTATTTTTTGACCATGTTCATCTAGTCCTGTTAACATATATGTATCGAACCCTCTTAATTCTTTATATCTTCTTATACAATCTGTTAAAGTTGTTGCATATGCTGTCCCAATATGAAATTTACCGCTTGGATAATAAATTGGCGTTGTTATATAGAATGTTTTCTTTTCCATTTCTTTATTCCCCCTTAGGCCCACCAGGGACGGAGGTTTTTTGGGTCAAAATTCTAGTTTATATATATAATATATTATTTTTATTTTGACCCAAAAAACCTCTGTCCCTGGTGGGTCACCTTTTTTGGTTTATTTTAATTTTTCTTCAATTAGTTTAGCCAAATGTTCAGCTTTTTGTTTAATATATTCTTGATTTTCTCCTTCGATCATAACTCTAACTAATGGTTCTGTTCCAGAAGTTCTAATTAATACTCTTCCATTTCCTGAAAATTCTTCTTCTAATTTTTCTATTTCTGCTTTTATTTCTTCATTTTTATCAAAATCATATTTTTTGTCATTATTTACTTTAGCATTAACCAAAACTTGTGGATATAATTTTATAATATCACATAGTTCAGATGCTTTCTTACTTGATTCAAGTAAAGTCTGAATAAACATTAGAGATGTTAATATTCCATCACCTGTTGGATTATAGTCTAGTAAAATAACGTGTCCTGATTGTTCTCCTCCCAGGTTGTATCCATTTTTCATCATTTCTTCTAAAACATATCTATCTCCAACTTTGGTTTGTATCAATTTTAATCCATTGTTCTCGGCATATTTATTTAGTCCTAAATTGCTCATTACTGTTGCAACAACTGTATCATTTCTTAACTTACCTTTTTTCTTTAAATAATTTGAAATAACAGCTAAAATTTTATCTCCATCTATTTCATTTCCATTTTCATCTACTAATAAAC
>JAGATI010000194.1 GCA_017621295.1 Clostridia bacterium
AAAAGATATTTTAAATAAAAAGCTTGCTAGTATTAAAAGTCAAATAGAAAGTAGACCTAAAGTTACAATTACATATTTTGTTCCTGATAATAAAAAGTCAGGAGGAAAATATCGAACTATAACTGGTAATATAAGAAAAATTCATGATTATAATAAAATAGTGATTCTAACGAATGGAATGGAAATACCAGTAATAGAAATTATTGATATAATAATATGAGAAATATAATAACAAATGGCGAAGAAGGAGAAAATGAAGCTCTAAGTAATGTTTAGATTTAATTTTGTTAGATGTATGGAAAAGAATTACACTTATTAGAAATACTATTATTAAATAAAAATCAAATTACAAGTAGAGAAATGTTAGCAAATAAATATGGGGTTATAATAGTGATGCTGAATACAATAATGTAGAAGTTTATGTGTCATTTTTAAGAAAAAGTTGAAACTTCTTAAGTCAAATGTAAAAATAAAAGCAGTACGAGGAATAGGATATAAAATACACTTAAATCATAGAAAAGAAGTTAAATAAATCATATGTTAAAGAGCAGATTAAAAAATTTGCTCTTTTTTCTTGACAAGTTGAATTCAAAATAGTATCATTGTATTATGCAAGCAATACAGTAAAGGAGATAATTATGGAATATGTTTTTGATAATGAAAGACCAATTTATATTCAATTAGTTGAAATGATACGAACTCTCATTGTTTCTGGTAAATTCAAAAAAGGACAAAAATTGCCTTCTGTAAGAGAGCTAGCACTTATGATGAAGGTTAATCCAAATACAATGCAAAAAGCATTAGCTGAACTAGAAAATGAAAAACTAATTTATACAGAAAGAACAAATGGGAAATATGTAACAGAAGATGAAAAACAAATCGAAAAAATAAAAAAACAATTAGCACAGGAAAAAGTTAATAATTATCTTAATAGTATGAAAAATATAGGAATAAGTTATGAATTAGCAGTAAAATACTTGCAAGAATTAGGAGGTCAAAATGGAATTAGTTAAGTGCAATAATCTATGTAAAGAATTTGATAATAAAAAAATTCTAAAAAATGTTAATTTAACCATTCCAAAAGGGAGGATTATAGGTTTACTTGGTAAAAATGGAATGGGAAAAACTACATTTCTAAAGTTAGTAAATGATTTATTAACTCCTACAACTGGAACAGTGTTAATAAATGGTGAAAAACCAAATATAAATTCAAAGAAAGCTATTTCATATTTACCAGAGAGAACATATTTAGATAAGAGTATGAAAGTTTCACAAATAATAACTTTTTTTGATGAATTTTATGATAATTTTAATAAAGAAAAAGCAATTAAATTATTAAAAGATTTAGACTTGGATATAAATTCAAAAGTTAGTAAAATGTCAAAAGGTATGCAAGAAAAATTACAACTAATATTAGTTATGAGTAGAGAAGCTGAATTATATATTCTAGATGAGCCATTAGGAGGAGTTGACCCTGCAACTAGAGATTATATATTAGATACAATTCTTTCAAATTTTAGTGAAGGAGCAAGTGTAATAATATCTACTCATATAATAAGCGATATTGAAAGAATATTAGATGATGTTATTTTTATTGATAAAGGAGAAATCGTATTAACATCTTCAGCTGATGAATTAAGAAAAAAAGAAAATGCTTCAATAGATGAAATATTTAGGAGGTGCTTTAAATGTTAAGGAAATTATTAAAATATGATTTAAAATGGTGTTATAAACCTTTATTAGTATTTTATATATTAGCAATATTCTTTTCAATAATAGTAAGAATTGTCGAAAATCTAGAGCAGAATTTGATAGTTCTAATAATTGACAAGATATGTTGTGGAATCGTTATTGCAATGATAGTAAATATAGTCATCAATTGTTTTATGAGAAATTGGGCAAGATTTGTGAGAAATATTTATAAGGATGAATCATATTTAACACATACACTACCTGTAAGTAAAAATAAAATTTATTTATCAAAGATTTTAACTGCAATTATAACATTATTAACTTCGTTTATCGTTATAATTGTTTGTCTTGCTATTGCTATTTTAAATAAAGAGACTTGGGCTTTTTTAAAAGAATCTTTAGAACAATCAGCAATATATTTTGATAGTTCGGTATTTAGTTTAATATTTGTAATGATTATCACAATATTTTTTGAATTTTTATTTATGATGATGAGTGGAATACTAGGAATTATAATAGGGCATAAATCAAATAATTTAAAAATAGTTAAATCAATAGTAATAAGCTTTTTAATTTATATGATATTATCATCTATGTCACTTGGAGTATTATTTATTGCAGGATTGCTAAATTCAGATATAATGTCTTTATTTAATAATATTGAGGTGAGTTCAAGTGCACTTAAAAGTATGATGTTAGTTGGTATATTAGTATATGCTATATATAATTTAGGAATTTACTTTATAGGTAATAAATTATTAAATAAAGGTATAGATGTAGATTAAGTAATAGATAATTATATTGTAAAAAGAGTTAAATAAGAGTTAAAAATAACTATTAGAGCTTCATAATATACCAGAAGGGTGTGTCTGAATTAGAAGGTAAATTTGAAATTGCTTGGAAAAATAATTGGGATTCATAAAAAATAGGATAAGTATAATTTTTTTGTATAGAATAAAATTAAGATAATTGC
This sequence comes from Clostridia bacterium, assembly GCA_017621295.1. Next base: position 2,666 of record JAGATI010000194.1, read on the forward strand.
AGGAAGAAACTTGAATTTTTCTGCAATTATTTTGATTTTATACCTGCAAAAAGTGGCAATAATTTCAAAAATATACCCGTGAAAAGTGGCATTAAATTTATAAGTAGATAAAACTCGTAGTAAAAATATTGTATTATAAAAAGTTATTGTTGGTGTACAAAGTAGACACGGATAGTTAGAAAAAAGTGTAAAATAATTTTAAAAACTTGTATAAAATGTGTAAAAAAATTATGAAACAATAAAAAAATGTGTATTTTTTCTGCATATATGTTATAATATATGTATAGGAGATGATGTGGATGTATAGAAAAATAATGAAAAAATTAATAGAATGGAAAAATGATAAATACAGAAAACCACTAATATTGCGTGGTGCAAGACAGGTTGGTAAGACATATATAATAAAACAATTTGGTGAAGAAAATTATGATGGAGTTGCATATTTCAACTTTGACCATGATACACAATTATATAATATGTTCGATAATACAAAAGACCCAGTAAGAATATTAGAACAATTATCTTTTGTTTATGGAAAAGCAATTATACCAGGAAAGACTCTAATAGTTTTTGATGAAATACAAGAATGCCCAAATGCATTAAATTCATTAAAATACTTTGAAGAAGAAGCGAAGGAATATCATATAATAAGTGCAGGTTCATTACTTGGAATAAGATTATCACACACATCTTTTCCAGTTGGAAAAGTAGACTTTTTAGACATGTATCCAATGACATTTACAGAATTTCTAGAAGCAGATGGATGCAAAAATTTGGTGGATTATATGGATTCAATAAAAACAATCGAGAATATCCCAGAAATATTTTTTGATAGATTAACAGAGAAACTAAAAGCATATTTTATAATAGGCGGTATGCCAGAGGTTGTAGATTCATGGATAAAACACAAAGATATGGAAAAAGTAAATAAAATACAAAATAATATTTTAAAATCTTATGAAAGTGATTTTTCTAAACATACAAGCAATATTGAAGCTAATAGAATTTCTATAATTTGGAATAGTATACCATCTCAAATATCAAAAGAGAATAAAAAATTCTTGTATCAAGTTGCAAAAGATGGAGCTAGAGCAAGAGAATATGAGGGTGCAGTAAATTGGCTAAAAGATGCAAATGTAGTAAATAAGATATATAATGTAACAAAACCAAATATGCCTCTTATTAGCTATAATGATTTGTCATCATTTAAAATGTATTTAATAGATGTTGGCTTGTTAAGAAGAAAGACAGATTTAGATAGTAAAGTTATCGTAGAAGGGAATAAATTGTTTCAAGAATTTAAAGGAGCTCTAACAGAAAATTATGTATTACAAACATTAGTTGCAGTTGGACTAAATCCATATTATTATGCATTTGGTAATAGATATGAAATTGATTTTTTAATTCAATATCAAAATGAAATAATTCCAATAGAAGTTAAAGCTGGTGAAAGTGTAAATAATACAAGTTTAAAAGTTTATAATGAAATTAATAGACCTAAAACAAGAATTAGATTTTCGATGAAGAATTTAAATAAAGATGATAATTTAATTAATATACCATTGTTTATGGTGGAATATCTAGATAAATTGGCAATTTTGGATTAAAAAAATATATATCAAACTATTTCTAGGCTAATATGTACTTTTAAACAAGCTGCGAAAAATAACAACCTGCAACCAATAAATTTACTAATTTGTAAAATATAGATTTTAGAATCATTAAAGACTTGATTTATAATATATATAAATGATAAAATGTTATACATCAGTTTACTTATAAAACAAATTTTAATAAATGTTAGAAAAGAGGAAGGAATATGACATTATTTGAAGAATTAAAATGGAGAGGAATAATAAAAGATATTTCTAGTCCAGAATTAGAAAAAAAGCTAAATGAAGGAGGAATGACTTTTTATATAGGAACAGACCCAACAGCAGATAGCTTGCATGTTGGACATTTATCTAGTTTTTTAATATCAAAAAGATTAAAAGATGCTCGGACATCATCCAATTTTATTGGTTGGTGGGGGAACAGGTATGATTGGAGACCCAAGACCAACAACTGAAAGAGCAATGATATCAAAAGAAGAAGTAAACAAAAATTTTGAAAGTTTAAAAAAACAAGTACAAGATATCTTTGGATTTGAAGTTGTAAATAATAATGATTGGTATAAGGATATTAATGTAATTGACTTTTTAAGAGATTATGGAAAATATTTTAATGTAAATTATATGTTAGATAAAGATATTATTAGAAGAAGATTAGAAACAGGAATTACCTATACAGAATTTTCTTATATGATATTACAAGCTTTAGATTTTAAATACCTACATGAAAACAAGGGAGTAGACTTGCAATGTGCAGGTTCAGACCAGTGGGGAAATATAACAGCAGGTATAGATTTAATTAGAAAATCTACAGGAGATGAGGTATTTGGATTTACTATGCCTTTAGTTACAGATTCACAAGGTAAAAAATTTGGCAAAAGTGAAGGAAATGCTTTATGGCTTAATAAAAATAAAACTTCTAGTTATAAATTGTATCAATTCTTTGTAAATGTAGAAGATTGTATGGTAATTGATTATTTAAAAATATATACATTCTTATCAAAAGATGAAATAGAAGAATATGAAAAGAAAAATAATGAACATCCAGAATTAAGAGAGGCACATAAGTGTTTAGCAAGAGAAATAATTACATTTTTACATGGCAAAGAAGAATATGAAAAAGCTGTAAAATTAGCAGAAAGTCTATTTAATAATAAGTTTAAAGATTTATCAAAAGAAGATATAATAGAACTATTTGGAGAGCAAGATATAAAGCAAGTGGAAGGAAATTCTAATATTGTCGATTTTATCACAAATATGGGAGTGGTAAAAAGTAAAAGAGAAGCAAGAGAATTTATTCAAAATGGAGCAATATCTATTAATGGGGATAAGATTGATAATATAGAAACTACTGTAACAGATGATATGTTTATAGATAATACATATATTGTAGTAAAAAGGGGAAAGAAAAATTATTATATAGGAAAGAAATAGAGTAAATTATATTACATAAGAAGATAAAATTAGATGATTTGTTAAATCTATTATTAGGTTAACAGCATTAAATATGTTATAACAAAGCTCTAAATATACTATTTTTTAGCTAAAGATGAAATTAATTTATTTTATAACAAAAACTGTACAATTTAAGATTGTACAGTTTTTGTTATAAAATATAATAAGAATTTTTAAGAATATACTTAATTTCCAGACACACATTTTTGCTTTACAGTATCTATTTTTGTCTGTTCAACAGTTTCAGTCTTATACCAACCTTTTTCAGCCATTAAATTATAAATTTTATTTTGTATATCTAAACTTGTATTTAAAGCATCTTTAAAAGCCGCATGAACTTCAGCTGTTGAAGATTCGATTGTTCCATGTAAATATAAATCACAAACACCTTTTATGATTAATAATTCTTTTTCCATTAAATCTTTATCTTCCATAACTCCTCCTATAATAAATTTAAAAATTTGTTAAATAATTCTGAATGTTTTGTTTCTAATTCTTTAATATAATTAGAAAGATTTACATCTGTTAATTGTGAAGAAGTTTTGTTTGAACATGTCTTCATAAAATTTTCATGTCCTAAAGCATCTTCAACATATAAAAGTTCTTTATTAGTCATAACAATCACCACCTAAAAATAATATTTCCAAAAATTGAAGAATATATACATAAGAATAGGGGAGTTGAGATGTTATAAAGTATTCATAATAAGTTGACGTGCATGGAGTTATTTTTCGTTTATGTTAAATTTGTGCCAATGTTTAGACATTTACTTCTTTATCGAGTTTTATAATGAAATTAGTAACAATAACAAATAAATTAAGCTTTATACTTCACAGGATTTAGAAAGTTCTTTAAAGCTTGTTAATAAATTTTTTTAATAAGATTTTGAAAATTAATTATTATCAATTGAAAAAATATAAGAGATATATTATAATAACATAAATTTAGTTAGAAGGAGTAAAAAATGATGAAAGAAAAAGAAGTTGTTAAAGAGATAACTAATATAGACGAGGATTTTGCTAGGTGGTATACAGATATTGTAATAAAAGCAGATTTAGCAGATTATACAGATACAAAAGGTTGTATAGTAATAAAGCCATATGGTTATGCTATCTGGGAAAATATTAAGGAATATACAGATAAAGCTTTTAAAAGAACAGGTGTTAAAAATGTATATTTTCCATTATTGATACCAGAAAGTTTATTACAAAAAGAAAAAGACCATGTTGAAGGATTTGCACCAGAAGTTGCATGGGTTACTGAAGCAGGTGGTGGAGAGTTAGAAGAAAAATTATGCATAAGACCTACTTCTGAAACTATTATTTCTACAATGTATTCAAAATGGTTAAAATCATGGAGAGATTTACCATATGTATATAATCAATGGTGTAATGTTTTAAGATGGGAAA
>JAGATI010000195.1 GCA_017621295.1 Clostridia bacterium
TCACTGAGCTAATATACAGATAAAAAAATTTAAAATAAGCAAATTATAGTGGGAATTTATGAGAGAAAAATTTGCCACCTATTACTTAACAGATACTTTTGTTAAATAATGCTTTTCTAACTATTGACAAAAGTGAAAAAAACTAGTATACTTTTAAAGTGACATGAAAAAAATAAGTTAAAAATTAGAATATATACATAATTCTATACAGAGATGCAAAGGGAGGGAATAGGAAATGGCACAACCAAAAAGAAGATGGTCAAAAGCAAGAACACACTTAAAAAGATCAACATGGAAATTAGAAAATCAAAATTTAGTTGATTGTCCACATTGTCATGAAAAAATGATGCAACATAGAGTTTGTCCAAGTTGCGGATACTATAATGGAAAACAAGTGGTAACAAAAAAAGAAGCTTAATAAAATGATAATAAAAGAAAGGCAGCAAAATAATGCTGTTTTTTTTATTAAATCAAAAAACATAATAAGTTGACGTGCATAGAATTATTTTGGCTTTATGTTAAAATGGTAACAATAAAATAATTTTTATTATAAATAAAATGTTAAAAAAGATTTTAAAATAGAAAAAATATGATATAATGCTAAATAACCAAAAGGTAAAAGCAATATTTTTAATAAAGTATAAATATAGAAGAGGTGAAATATGGGAAAACCAACTGTAGCAATTGTAGGAAGACCAAATGTTGGAAAATCAACATTTTTTAATTATATAGTAGGAAAAAGAATATCAATTGTAGAAGATACACCAGGAGTTACAAGAGACAGAATTTATGCCGAAAGCAATTGGAGAGGAAGAAATTTTACATTAATAGATACAGGGCGGAATTGAGCCAGAATCAGAAGATATAATTATTTCTCAAATGAGAGAACAAGCAGATATAGCAATAGATATAGCAGATGTTATAGTTTTTGTAACAGATATAAAACAAGGAATAACAGAAGCAGATAAAGAAATTGCATTAATGCTTAAAAAGTCTAAAAAGCCTATTGTACTTGTATGTAATAAGGCAGATAATTTTGGAAAGGTAACTGATGATATCTATGAATTCTATAATCTAGGAATAGGTGAGCCACATGCTGTGTCATCTGTAAATGCTATTGGGATAGGAGATGTTTTAGATGCTATATATGAATATTTTCCAGAGAATAATTTAGAAGAAGATGATGATACTATTATAAAAGTAGCTCTTATTGGAAAACCAAATGTTGGAAAATCTTCGTTAGTAAATAAAATATTAGGAGAAAATAGAGTAATTGTTAGTAGTATTGCAGGAACTACAAGAGATGCAATAGATTCTTCATTTGAAAATGAAGTTGGAAAATATGTATTTATAGATACAGCAGGAATTAGAAGAAAAAATAAGGTAACAGAAAATTTAGAAAAATATAGTGTAATGCGAACACTTTTAGCAGTAGAAAGAGCAGATGTATGTATTTTAATGATAGATGCAAATGAAGGTGTAACAGAGCAAGATGCAAAAATTGCAGGAGAAGCGCATGAAGCAGGAAAAGGTATTATAATTGCAGTAAATAAATGGGATGAATACGAAAAGGAAAATGGAACATTAGAAAAATATAAAAAAGATATATATCAAAAATTATCATATTTATCTTATGCTCCAATTATATTCATATCTGCTAAAACAGGACAAAGAGTAAATAAGTTATATGAATTAATAAATACAGTTGCAAATCAAAATGCTATGAGAATTTCAACAGCAGTACTAAATCAAGTATTAAATGAAGCAATAGCAATTGTACAACCACCAACAGATAAAGGTAAAAGATTAAAAATATATTATATGACTCAAGGGGGAACAAAACCACCAACATTTGTAGTATTTGTTAATGATAAAAAATTATTTCACTTCTCTTATGAAAGATACTTGATAAATCAATTAAGAAAAGAGTTTGTATTAACTGGTACACCAATAAGAATGATAGTAAGAGAAAAGAAAGAAAAAGACATATAGTTAGATTATTATTAAAATTATTTAAAATAATTTAAAATAATTTAAAATTAATTTTAAATTATAAAAACATTGAAAGTATAAATAGCAAAATAATTAATAATTAATTATTTTGCTAATAGTTTTATAGAAAGTATAAAACTAATTTACTAGTAGATAAAAAAACTAATGATATAAAAATATAAAAAACAATTAGATAAAGAAAGGAAGTATGTATTATGGCAGCTTATATAGCTATAGCAATTATTGCATATGCAATAGGAAGTATTAATTTTTCAGTAATTTTTAGTAGAAAGTTTGCAGGATTTGATGTAAGAGAAAAGGGAAGTGGGAATGCTGGAACTACCAATATGTTAAGAAGTGTAGGAAAAAAAGCAGCAATTATAACATTAATTTGTGATATATTAAAAGGTGTAGTTTCAATTTTAATAGCATTACTAGTTGGATATTTTGTAAAAGATGTAGATAAATCTATTTTAATACAACTTGCAGGTTTTTTTGCAGTATTTGGACATACTTTTCCAATATTTTTTGAATTTAGAGGTGGAAAAGGTGTTGCAACAGCTTTAGGAGTGATATTATTAACAAATTGGCAAATTGGTTTAATTTGTTTAGTATTTGCTCTTTGCTTAATGTTATTAACAAAAATGGTATCTTTAGGTTCTATTATGGCAGCCATATTATTTCCTATATTAACTATATTTATTCATGAAAATTATCTAGCATTAGGTAATTATATTATATTAGGAATAGCTTTAGGATTACTTGTTGTATTTAATCATAGAACAAATTTAAAAAGAATTTTAGAAGGAAATGAGAATAAATTAAGTTTTAAAAAATAAATATAAAAGAATAAGTAAAAATATAAACATGAGATAGTATATTATAAAAGTGGTTGAAATAAGATTATATTTATTTTATATTTATATGTGTATTTAAACGTAATATAGGAAGGAATGGAATTTTATATGAAAAACATATCAATTATAGGTAGTGGTAGTTGGGGAATAGCTTTAGCAATTCACTTGGCTAAAATGGGAAATAAAATAAAAGTATGGTCTTTTGCTGAGGAAGAAGCTGATATTATTAATAATGAAAAGAAATGCAAATTTTTACCAGGAATTAATTTGCCAGATGGAATAAATAGTTTCACTAACATAGAAGAAGCAGTAAAAGATACAGA
>JAGATI010000036.1 GCA_017621295.1 Clostridia bacterium
AAAATTAGTCCGTAGCCTGTGTATTTATATATAAAAATTCCGTTCTTTGCTGGTCGGACTAATCATATGAGCGAATTTGTACAAAGTTCGCAATTTGAACAGTTAATCTGGCTAATCTGTATGAGTATGTGTCCTTCCAAACTGCGCATCACTGCATTTTTATATATAAATACACAGGCTACTACTCTACTGTTTTAATTAGTTAGACTGATTAGTAACTGTATATAATTAACTAATAATGTTAATAATTAACTAATGATGTTAATAAGTTAGATTGAAAAATAAACATAAATATGTTAATATATTCAAATAGAATGTGAGGAAAGATATGAAAAAATATGCGTTTTTTGGAGGTAGTTTTAATCCACCAACCATAGCACATAAAACATGTGCAGAAACAATATTGCAAGATTTTGAATTAGACAAGTTATTTTTTGTTCCAGTAGGTGATAGATATAAAAAGGATGGATTAATAAATGAAAAGTATAGATATGAAATGTTAAAATTAATTTGTAAAGAAAACCAGAAATTAGATGTATGCGATATTGAGCTAAATACAAACATTAATTATAAAGCAATTGATGTATTTAGATTAATAAAGAATAAATATAAAAATGATGAAATATATTTTATAATGGGAGCAGACAATTTTGAAAATATATTAAACTGGAAAGAGTACAGAGAGCTAATAAGTAACTATAGATTTATTTTATTAAATAGGAATAAGATAAACTTAGAAAAGTTAATATGTCAAAATGAAATATTGAATAAATATAGGAATAATTTTTATTGTATAAATAATATGAAAGAAATAGAAATTAGTTCTACATTTATAAGAAATAAAATAAAAATAGGCGAAATAGAGCTAATAAAAGATATGTTAGATGTTAATGTATTACAATATATAGAAAAAAATGAATTATACAAGTAAATAGATTATTTAGTATAACATTACGAGAATAGTATACATTTTTATGTCAAAAATATTCATAAAAGCAATTGAATAGATATAAAAATAAATAAATTGCTTGAAAAATTTAGATAAACAATATATAATGAAAATAACAACGAAAGTTGTAACAAAAGAGCACTAAACAGTGGAAGGAGAGATTTTTATGAATATAAAAATAACAGGAAAGGAACTAAAGGCAACAGATTCAATTAAAAGTTATATTGAAAAGAAATGCGAAAGATTAGTAAAATACTTTGGAGAAGATTTTGATGTACAAGCAACAATAAAAACAGAAGGTAAAGATCAAGTTGCAGAAATGCATGTAAATACACAAAATGGTGTATTTAGAGCAGTTACAGGTAGCAAAGATTTATATGCTTCTATAGATAAAAATATAGATATTGTTGAAGGTCAAATTAGAAAAATGAAAACTAAAAAAGATAAACAAAATATGACAGAATCTATTCGTTTAAAAGAATCTAATATGAGTTTTGAAAAAGAAGAAGAAATTGAATATGAAATTGTAAAAACATTATTTTATGATGTAAAACCAGTTTCACCAGAAGATGCTAAACTTATGTTACAAGAAGAACCTCAAAACAAATTCTTAGCATTTGTAAATGTTGAAACAGGAAAAGTAAATGTAATGTATAAATTAAAAGATGGAAAGAACTTTGGTTTAGTAGAACCAGAAGCATAAATATTAAAAATGGGCAAGCAATTTTTTTAGATTGCTTGTTCTTCTTTTATTTATATAGTATTATTATAAAAAATGACTCAATAGGAATAGAGATTTGTGGGTTAGAAAATAAAGAGGTATATGATGAAGATATATATAGTTGGTATTGTTGCAAGTGGAAAAACAACACTTGCAAAAGAGTTATCTGCAAAAATTAAGATTCCGAAATTCGAGCTAGATTCTATTGTTCACGATGATGAAAATAATGGAAGAAAAAGAAGTTTGGAAGAACAATTGAAAATTATTTATGATATTAATAATAAAAAAGACTGGATTATAGAGGGAACACATAGAAAAAATTTAGATGAACTTTTTATATTAGCAGATAAAATTATATATTTAGATATACCATTATCCAAAAGAAGACTAAGAATATTTAAAAGATATATAAAACAGAAAATAGGATTAGAAAAGTGTAGTTATAATCCAAATTTTAAAATGTTAAAAATGATGTATAAATGGACAAATGATTTCGAAAAAAATAAGTCTGAACTTGAAGGGAAATTAAGCAAGTATAAGAATAAAATAGTTAGAAGTAATAGTAATAATATAAATATAATTTTGCAAGAATTAGATATATAAATAACGTTTTATAAATTTTGGGCATATTATTTATAAAAAGTGAGGTATAGTTATGAAAGATAATCTTATATATAAAATAAAAAAAGATAAACACAATAAAGAGTGTTTAACAAAGATTTTAGAGGAGAATAAACAAATAAAATTTGTTTCTTTAATGGCTGTTGATTTATCTGGAAATGTAACAGATGAAAGAATACCTATAAAAATATTTTTAGAAGATTTAGAAAAATTTTTATATAAAACAGCTGTGCAAACAGATGGTTCATCAGTAGACCTTCCAGAAATTGCAACAATTAATGACGCAAAAGTTGATATGATAGTAGATACTAAATGTGATTGGTTTATAGATTATAATGAAGACTTATTAGATGAAGAAACTAACGTTCCTGTTGCAACACTTATAATTCCAGCGTTTTTATATCATAATGGAAAACCAGTTGATTCTAGAAGTATTTTAAAACTTAGTAGTAGTCAAACAAAGCAAGATATACTTAATTTAATAAATGATAAATTGGAAAATTTAGGTAAATATAATATAAATGTACAAGATATAGATAAAATTGACTATACCACAGCAACAGAGTTAGAGTTTTGGGTAAAAACTCCAAATGAAGAAACTGAAATAGAGGAACTTACAACATCACAAGGAATGCATGAACAATATTGGAATAAGATTAGTGGAACAGTAAGAACAGCAATAGAAGAATGTTTAATAACAATGGAAAAATATGAATTAGAGCCAGAAATGGGACATAAAGAAGTTCGGTGGTGTAAAGCCAAAACTAGGTTTTTTTGGTAAATATGATCATGTAATGGAACAAATTGAAATAGATTGGAAGTATTCAAACCCATTACAGGCAGCAGATAACCAGGTTTTTATTAAAGAATTAGTAAAAAAGATTTTTATGAAATATGGATTAGAAACAACATTTAGAGCAAAACCAATAGAAAAAGTAGCTGGAAGCGGAATGCATGTACATTTAGGTATGAGTATAAAGAAGAAGGATGGAGCAAGAATAAATTTATTTAATAGTTATAATGATGGGTTCTTAAGCACTATTGGGTATGGAGCTTTAATGGGAATGTTAAAAAACTATGAAGTAATGAATCCATTCATATCTTCAACAGACGATTCTTTGAGACGATTAAAACCAGGATATGAAGCTCCTGTATGTATTGTTACATCTTTAGGTAAAGAAAAAAATGAACCATCACGAAATAGAAGTGTATTAATAGGCTTAGTTAAAGATAAACAAAATCCTCTTGCTACTCGTTTTGAGCTAAGATCTCCAAATCCATCTTCTAATTTATATATAACTATTGCAGTATCATATTTATCAATGTTAGATGGAATAAAGTATGCTATATTAAATAATAAAACAGAAGAAGAATTATTACAGGAAATATCAAAAAAACAAAATGAGTATTATGGATTTTTAAATAAAGATAGAATGTATAGAAGTGAAGAAGATGTATTTGAAGATTATACTGAAGAAGAAAGAAAAATATTATTTGGTAATTCTCCAAGAACTGTTTGGGAAAATGTAAAAATTTTAAATAATAAAGAAAGTCTTAAAGTTCTACAATATGGAGATATATTAACAGATATAATGATAAAGTCTTTTAAAACTGCTACTTTAGAAAAATGGAAACTAATTATTTGCAAAAGAAAGATTAAAGAATATTTTGCAGAAATGACTATGTGGAAAAAAATAGAAAGTACAGATGAGAAAGATAATAAAGATTGGGAAGAAATTGAGCAAAAGAGAAGATATATTTATAAAAATACTAAAAGTGAAAAATCGTTATTTAGTAAGATATATGAATGTTTTGAAAAGGAAGAATGGGAAAATGCTTCTAATCTAGTTATTGAGTTAGAAGAGAAAATGGAAGAATTGAGAAGTCTATATTCTGCATATAAGAAAAATGTAATTTGATTATAAAATAACCAAAGAGAGATTTATAAATTTAGGCAAAAAGTAAGGTTAAATTAAGATAATGTACTTCAAGAGGGACAGAGAATATGAAGTAAAGAATAAAGTTTAAGTTAGAAAAGAGAGTGTAATATATGAATATATTAATAAGTGCATGTTTAATGGGAATAAATTGTAGATATAATGGAGAAAGTGAAATAGTTAAGGAATTAGAAGTGTTAAAAAATAAATATAACTTAATTCCTGTTTGTCCAGAAATATATGGAGGATTAAAAACACCAAGAAATCCAGCCGAAAGAGTAAACGATAAAGTATTAACTAATAATGGTGAAGATGTTACATCAAATTATACAAAAGGTGCAGAAGAGATATTAAAGCTTGCTAAATTTTATGATTGTAAATATGCAATTTTAAAAGAAAGAAGTCCATCTTGTGGATTTGGAAGAATTTATGATGGTACATTTTCAAAAACAATAATAGATGGAAATGGTGTTACAGCAGATTTACTTGAAAAAAATGGTGTTAAAATTATAGGAGAATCTAAGATAGAAGCGCTATTATAATCACAAAAGAAAAGAATTTGACCCAAAATAGACAAAAAAGCTTGGGTCAAATTTCTCATTATTATTTATAATTTTATTGTACAAGACTTTCTATATGACCAAAATTATCCATCCTTTTTGGTCATATAGAAAGTCATAATGAAGGTTGGATAATTAATTCGTTATTAGAAAGCTCTTTAATTTCGTCAGCACGATAAGAACGAATAATAAATTGTTTTTTATTATCAAACTTAAAAATCAAACATTTTGAATAATCATATTTGTCATTTTTATATTCTTCAATTATAAGACTTCCATTAGTTTTATTTAATGTTTCAAATGTTGTAATAAATCCTATTCCACTTCCACCATCAGATTTATGAGTAGTTATTTGTTCTTTTCCTAGTTTTACAAGAGTATTTATTTCAAATTCAATACCTGTATCATAAATACGAATTTCTAAGTAATCACACATATCAAATTGTACTAAAATTTTATTATTTTTATTAGTATTATGATTTATAGCAATTATAGCGTTATTTAGCATATCTGAAATTAATGTTTCTAAGAGATTTAATGAAATGGCTCTTTTTACTTCATATTCAATATTAGATTTTACAATAACATTAAAAGATATATTTTTATTCATACATTCAAACTCGAAATATTCCAAAATATTATCTATATTTGTAATACCAGTTTTATTTAGAGGAAGATAATTTCGCAAGTTTATGTGCATTTCATTAGAAAATTCAGCAGATAAACTTTGTGTTAATTTTTTTGCTTCTAAGATACTATTGTTTATTTCAATATTGTTAGATGAATTATATGATAAATTTTTTACATATAGCTCTAAAGCAGATATTCTGCTACTGAATTTATGATTTATTATTGAAAGTTTTTCTAATTCATCTTTCATAATTTCGTTTATATGTATTTGTTCATTTAGTTTATCTTGCAGGTTCTGTATTGAATCTTGTTTCAGTAGTTCTTTATAATGAATTGTAATTTTTCTCTTAATCCAAATAAATATACTAACTATTATTAATAATAAGCCAAGTATATACAGTTCTTTTATAGAATTATCTATATGTTTTCCTAAGTTGGAAAAAATTAATATAACAATACCTGATAAAAATATAGCAATATCATAAGTTTGTGTTATATTATGAAAAAAAGAAAGTCCATTTTTAAATCTTTTAATGCTAAAAATTAGTGAAACAAGTAACACTTCAATAAGTATTGCAGATAATAATATAATAGGATTATTACAATCTAGATTAAGAATAATTACAAACATAAATAGAGAAGTTATAATAGATAATACATATAAAATAATAGTGATTGCTAGTGAAACCAAAGTTACAGTACAAGTATATA
>JAGATI010000037.1 GCA_017621295.1 Clostridia bacterium
AAAGCGCCTTGGAAGAACTGTTTTTTATTATAATATATAAGACTACCTAAAGCCGGACTATTGGCTCTATCTGTTAAATATCAACTTAAAAAACATTAACCTGTAACAAAACATTATCCTTTCTCGGTTAGCTATACCTCATCTTGCTTGTGATCATTTGGCTTATTGTCATTAATTATTTTAAATTTTATGCATATATATCAAAAAACATAATATACATTAATTAAAGCATTGTACAAACATTTTTTAAGGGGGTAAATTATTACATGGATGAAAATTTAAAATTATATGAGGATATAGCAAAACGTACAGATGGTGATATTTATGTTGGAGTGGTTGGTCCAGTTAGAACAGGGAAATCTACTTTTATAAAAAACTTTATGGATTTATTAGTTATTCCAAATATCGATAATGAATATAAACAAGAAAGAGCAAGAGATGAACTTCCTCAGAGTGCTGGTGGACGTACTATCATGACTACAGAACCTAAATTCATACCAAACGAGGCAGTAGAAATTACTATAGGAAATAATATTACTTTAAAAACGAGATTGGTAGATTGTGTTGGATATCTTGTAAATAATGCAATTGGTTATTTAGAAGATGAAATGCCAAGAATGGTAAAAACACCTTGGTCAGATGACGAAATTCCTTTTGAAAAAGCAGCTGAAATTGGTACAAAAAAAGTAATCGAAGAACATTCTACAATCGGAATATTAGTTACAACAGATGGCACAATTACAGATATTCCAAGAGAAGACTATATTGAAGCAGAAGAAAGAGTTGTTAGAGAATTAAAAGAATTAAACAAACCTTTTGTTATCGTTCTAAACTCTGATGATTGTCATTCTGAAAATGCTAAAAACTTAGCAAAAAAATTAGAAAGTAAATATGAAGTTCCTGTTCTTCCTACAGATTGCTCAAATTTAAGTATCGAAGATATAAATTCTATATTTGGAAAAATGCTATATGAATTTCCTATTGAACGATTAAATATTGTATTTCCTAGATGGGTTGATGGTTTATGTAATGGCCATTGGCTAAAAAAACAATTATATACAGAAATAAAAGATGCTTTTAATAATGTAAAAATATTAAAACAAATAGACTCAAGTATATCTAAATTACAAAATACAGAAATCATCTCTTCTACAATTTTAAATGAAGTAAAATTAGGAACAGGAAGTGTAAATATTTCTATTAATTTAATGGAAGATTTATTCTATAAAGTATTAACTGAAATATCTGGTGTAGAAATTGCAAATGAAGGTGATTTATTCTCTACAATAACTAATTTAGCTAGTGCAAAAAAAGAATATGATAAAATTGCATATGCTCTTCAAGAAGTTAAAGCTAAAGGATATGGAATTGTTACACCTTCTATGGACGAATTAATACTAGATGAACCAGAGATGGTAAAACAAGGTTCAAGATTTGGTGTAAAATTAAAAGCCAAAGCACCTTCTATACATATGATTAGAGCAGATATTGAAACAGAAGTATCTCCTATAGTTGGCAGTGAAAAACAGTCTGAAGAATTAGTAAATTATTTACTTTCTGAATTTGAAAATGAACCTCAAAAAATTTGGGAGTCTAATATATTTGGAAAGAGTTTACATGAACTAGTAAACGAAGGTTTACAAAACAAATTATATCATATGCCTGAAGATGCTCAAATGAAATTACAAGATACTTTAGAACGTATTATAAATGAAGGTAGTGGCGGATTAATTTGTATAATATTATAAATTTTTTATAAAAATTTTTTAAATGGTATTTGACAAAATAAAAGAAAGTCTTTATAAAAAAAATAGAGAATAAGAGTCACCAAAATGTGCGCTACCATATAAGTTATGATAAAACACCACATAGCTCGGCAAAGCATAATGTGGTGCTTTTATTATTTGCTCAAAATTACAACTATTGCAATAATCAAGGCAAATGCTATAATAGTCATTCCTACTAACGTAAAAATAAGTACAATGTACTTTCTAAAACCAAACAAAAAATGCACTAAAAATATTAAACTTGTTATTGTCTAATATTTTTAGTACATTATAATTAATCCACTTATTTTACATTATATATACAATTTTAAGAATGATAAAATAAATGCAACTACATAATATACAGCTTCAATTATAACAAATTGTTTTACTGCTTTATCATTATCTTTTTCATCTGATAATTCCTTAATAGCAAAAAATGTAAATACTAATGATATAACTCCTAAAAGCCCTGTAATTGGTGATGTAATTCTAGATGCTCCAGAAATTAAGTTTAATAATCCTACTACTTTAGCAATAACTATTGGAAAATATGATGCAACTATAGTATTTACTACTGTAAGGAATGATTTTTTATTTTGTTTTTGAAATAAATATACTATTCCTGATAATATAACAATTTCAAGTAATGGTGTTATTACAGCTTTTGCAATTCCGAAAAAGTCTGAAAAACTAATATATTTAAATCCAAATTTGAATATTGTTCCTATAATAGATGCCACTTGCTGAAATCCTGCAATTAATACCCATAAAACTAATAAAACTATTGCTGTTTTAAAGAAATTGTTTGATTTATCATGTGCTATTTCGCTTATTTTCTTTATAGGTGTACTTATAATTCCAGAAAAGAAATTTTTAGCTTTTTCTGTTTCTTGTTTTACATCAACATTTTTAAAAGAATCTTTTACTTGATTTACAGTTTCTTTTGCCTCCTTTTTAATTTCTTCTGCATTAATGTTTTGGTTTTGATTATTTTCTTCCATTTTTAATCCCCTTCCTTTATTTTTTTATAACAATATTATTAAAATATATTATTAATCACCTAAAGCTATTCCTATATTTCTAGCTGTTTTTACTAAATCATGATCCATTGTTACTTTTCTTATATTACTTTCTTTTGTATTACCTGAAACTGCTCCTATTTGTTTA
Organism: Clostridia bacterium; assembly: GCA_017621295.1. The sequence continues at coordinate 2,937 of JAGATI010000037.1, forward strand.
TTTTCTCCAACTACTTCTTCTAATGAAACATAATCTAATTTTCCATCTTTCATTACAGTTAATACATTAAATTTGCCTTCCATAGCAAGCTCCATAGCTTTAGCACCATATTTTGTAGATAAAACTCTATCAAAAGCTGTTGGTGTACCTCCTCTTTGCATGTATCCGAAGTACTGTACATCTAGCTTCTAAACCTGTTAATTTTTCTAATTCTTTGGCAACCTTTTCTCCAGCACCTCCAAGTTTTGTGTTATCTACACCTATACCATTATCTCTTGTTTCTGCAACAGCTAAGCTTCCACCTTTTGGCATTGCTCCTTCTGCAACAACTACTATACTAAATTCTTTTCCTTTTTTTCTTCTTTCTTCTATTTTTCTTACTGCACTATTTATATCATATGGTATCTCTGGAATTAATGCAACATCTGCACCTCCAGCTATAGCTGATTCTAAAGCAATCCATCCTGCATATCTTCCCATTACTTCTAATACCATTATTCTATGATGTGTTTCACCTGTTGTATGAAGTCTATCAATTGCATCTGCTGCAACTGATACTGCTGTATTATATCCAAAAGTAATATCTGTACATGCTACATCATTATCTATTGTTTTTGGTACTCCAATTACATTTATTCCTTTTATCGAAAAATCTCTTGCTGATTTTTGAGTTGCATCTCCACCTAGAGTAAATATGCAATCAAAACCATCTTCTTTTACATTTTGTACACATTTATCTGATAAATCCTTATATACTACTTGTCCATTTTCTTCAATTTTATAATTAAATACATTAGCATTTGTTGATGAACCTATTATAGAACCACCTTTTGGTAATATTCCAGATGCAGAGCTACTATTTTGTGTACTTAATCTTACATAATTGTTTTTTAGTAATCCTCTATATCCATCTATAAAACCATAACATTCAATATTGTTGTGTTCTGCTGTTTTTACAATAGCTCTTATAACTGCATTAAACCCAGAAACATCTCCTCCATTTGCAAGTATTGCAACTTTCTTAATCATAAACTTCCTCCATTTTAAATGTATTTTCTTATGTTTCTTACTTATTATACCAATATTTCAATTTTTTACAAGTATTTTTTATTATTTTTATATAACATTTTTGAGATAAAAAATAGTTTTGTTTTGTCCAATTGCTGTTTATAGACTATTGATTTTTATCTTTGACTTTTTTTATTTAAAATTATTATTCTAAATTTACATATCATCTTGCCCAAAATTACCAACTGTATTTTTTTAACTTTTATGAATATAGTATTTTTTTATACAAATACTATTAATATAATTTAGAATATTTTTAGAGGTGCTTACAAATGACAAGAAAATTTATCAATTACTTTTTAATATTATGTACAATTATGCTAATTTTATCAGGATGTACGAAAAAAGAAGAAAATAATAAATCCGAAAATATAAATAATCAAAATCCTGAAATAAGTAGAACTAATATAGAAACTGAAATTAATACTGAGGAAAATAATGATACCGAAAGTAGTACTCGGAAATGAAACTGCTAATCCGTCTCCTCCAGTTGAAACAGACCTTGGTTCATTTTCTACAAATATTATAGATAAACGTGAAAACAGACAAAATAATATTAGAATAACTTGCTCTAAACTAAATGGAATTATTATCGAAAGTGGTAAAACGTTTTCTTTTTGTAATACTATAGGAAAGTCGACTGCAGAAGAAGGATATAAAGAAGCAGATATAATAGTTGATGGAAAAACTGAGCAAGCTCTTGGTGGAGGTAATTGTCAAGTAAGTACAACTGTTTATAACGCTGTTTTAGCATGTCCTCGGATTAACTGTTACAGAACATCATGATCATGGAAAAAAGGTTCCCTATATTGAAAAAGGAAAAGATGCAACAATTGCATATAACTCACTAGATTTAAAATTTAAAAATGATTTACCAAATAGCATAAAAATGTATGTTAGTACAGATGGAAATACAGTAACAGTAAAAATAGTAAAAATATCTTAGGTTCTATTTAATAATCACATCTAAATATATAAATAACAGTAAAAGTAATAGTTGTTATTCAATATTTTTACATTAATTTTGCGCTAACTATAGACAAAATAGAGTATTTACAAAAATTTATAGAATATTTTATTCCCTCCTTGAATAAGATTTACTATCTTATTTAGGAGGTTTTTTATATGTCTTTAAAAAACTTTATAATAAAAATCACTTGTATTTTATTAATACTTATATCATTTTTTTATACTATTGTTATTGCTTCTGAATATGCATACATTTGGTCTGATACTTATGCATTAGAGAAAACTCTTCAAACTAATGCAAGTGAATCAGAACAAGTTTCAAATTCCAATTCATTAAATTTAGAATCTGGAAGTGCTATATTAATAGAACAAAATAGTGGTCAAATATTATATGAACATAACTCACATGAGCAATTACGTCCTGCAAGTGTAACTAAAGTAATGAGTGTCTTATTGATAATGGAAGCTATAGATTCTGGTAAAATAGCATTAGAAGATAAGGTTCCTTGCAGTTCTAATGCAAGTTCTATGGGTGGTTCTCAAATCTGGTTAAACGAAACAGAAGAATTAACAGTAAATGAAATGTTAAAAGCAATTTGTGTTGTTTCTGCTAATGATTGTACTGTACAATTATGACACAAAAAAATTTGATTTTTAAAAATTGAAAAATTTATTTTTTCAATTTTTTTATTTATAAAAATTCATAGATATCAATATTCTTGTTTATGTCTAAATTGTACTCTTTAACTTTAAATTATACAATTTAGACATCAAAATTTTATTTTTCCCACATCTAAAAAATTGAAATAGATATAAATTTCTGTTTTAAACACTTCAATCTTTTTTATTAACTCCCCTATGTCAAAATTTCTTAAGTCATTCTTTTCTAACTTACTTATTTTTTTCAATGTATTTTTCTTTTGACTTAAAGTGTTTAGTTTTAATTTATTATCTTCAATCTCATTTTCGATTTGAGATATTTTTTCTGTAATGTCTTTTCTTTGTTCAGACAAAGTATTATATCTATTTTTGTAATCATCTTCTTTTATATTTTCAGATAATCTTTTATTATATAGTGAAGTAATATTAAAATTTACTCTTCCTAAACTTGTTTTTAATGTTTCTAAATTATCTACTTGTCCTTTTATAATATTCTCTGTATGTTTTTTCTAAAAAACATACAATACATTTTACTTATAATACTTTAACCCCAAAAAATTCGTTATTTTTATCAATTTTAGTTTTA
>JAGATI010000196.1 GCA_017621295.1 Clostridia bacterium
ACTTGAACTTGCAGGATATAAAGATATTAGAACTAAAGTTATAGGAACAAACAATCCTAGAAACGTAGTATATGCTACAATACAAGGATTACAATCAATGCAAACTATAGAGCAAGTTGCTAAAAAAAGAGGTAAAAAAGTAGAAGATATTATTTAATTTTATCTTGCATAATTAAATTAGTTATAATATACTTATGCTATAAAAATAAAGTTTACGCAGAAATTAAAGTTAAGGAGGTGTAACCGCATAATGAAAATAGACGAATTAAAACCAGCACAAAGTACAAAAACGAAAGCAAGAGTAGGACGTGGAATTGGTTCAGGCCTTGGAAAAACTTCTGGTAGAGGACATAAAGGACAAAAAGCAAGATCAGGCGGTGGAGTAAGAAGAGGTTTTGAAGGTGGTCAAACACCATTATATAGAAGATTACCAAAAAGAGGTTTCACTAATATTCATGCTAAAAACTATACAGAAGTAACTCTTACAATGCTTAACAAAGCTACAACTGAAGAAGTTACAGCTGAAAGTTTAGTAGCTGACGGAATTATTAGTAAAATTAATGATGGTATTGTAGTATTAGCTACAGGTACTCTAGAGAAAAAATTAGCTGTAAAAGCTAAAAGATTTACTAAAGCTGCAAAAGATAAAATAGAAGCTTTAGGTGGAAAGACAGAGGTGATTTAATTGTTTAACACCATTAAAAATGCTTTAAAAACTCCAGATGTAAGAAAAAGATTATTATATACATTAATATTAATTATAGTATTTAGATTAGGTTGTTATATTACAATTCCAGGAGTAGACACAATAAAATTAGCAGAATATATGGGGTCTGCTACAAATGGAATGCAAGGATTAATTGATATGATTTCTGGTGGAGCTTTTTCAAGATTCTCTATCTTTGCTATGTCAATTAGTCCATATATTACAGCATCAATTGTAATACAATTATTAGGAATGGTTATTCCTTCTTTAGAAAGACTTGTAAAAGAAGGTGGAGAAGAAGGAAGAGCAAAGATAAATAAATATACCAAAATACTTACAATAGTACTTGCTTTAATTGAAGGATTAGGTATATTCTTATCTTATAGAACATCAGGAATATTTGTTGATACAAGCTTCTTAACAGGTTTTGTAGTTCTTAGTTCATTAATGGCTGGAACAGCATTATTAATGTGGCTTGGTGAGCAAATTACAAATAAAGGAATTGGTAATGGTATATCTATGATTATATTTGTAGGTATTATCTCAGGTTTACCAACCATTATTCCAACAATTTGGAATTTAATGTTCCAAGCAGGAACTTTTAGTACAACAGGATTATTAACAGCTTTAGGAATTGTTATTGGTGCAATAGTATTAATAACTGCAGTTGTATTCGTACAACAAGCAGAAAGAAGAGTGCCAGTACAATATTCTAAAAAAGTTGTTGGAAGAAAAATGGTAGGTGCTCAAAGTACACATATTCCATTAAAACTGGCAATGGCAGGTGTAATGCCAATTATATTTGCATCTTCATTTATGACATTCCCAGCAATGATTATTCAAATGTTTATAAGTGATATAGCTTCGCAAACTGGATTTTGGGCTTCTATTTATAAATTTTCAATTGCTACATCATCATCAAATGTACCAATTGGATATTCTATAGCAAATGCACTTGTATATTTATTACTTATTGTTGGATTTACATTTTTCTATACATATGCAACATTTAATCCAGCAGAAGTTTCTAATAATATTAAGAAAAATGGTGGATTTATACCAGGCATTAGAGCTGGAAAACCAACAACAGAATATTTATCAAAAATAATATCAAGATTAACTTGGTTTGGACGGAGTATATTTAGCAATTATAGCTATACTTCCAATGCTTGCTAGATTTACTACTTTAGATTTAGCTTTCGGAGGTACATCTATACTTATCGTAGTTGGTGTAGCAATAGAAATGATACAACAATTAGAATCTCAACTTGTAATGAGACATTACAAAGGATTTTTAGAATAATATAAAAAATATACAAATGATTTGAGGTAGGGCATTGGAGATAAAAGCCATGCCTCAAATCAATTTTTTTAAAGTTTATGACATAGAACTTTATATATATCATAGTACATAAAGAATTATGGAGTATTGTATTAATGAATTTTGTTATAAATATACTATTTAATTATAATTCATAGATAGAAAATTCAATTTGTTTAATGATTTTTTTATTAGTAATCAAAAAAATCTTAGAATTTATTTTTATATCTTAAATCAATTAAGTTGTGGATTATAATAATATTTTACTATTTATATATAAAAGTAAGTTTGAACTATAAATAAAAAAGTTGATTTTTAAGATTTATTTTTGGTAAAAATTTAGACAATATTAAGTAATTCTTAAATTAACAAGGAGGAATAAAATATGTATATAATAATGCTTGGAGCACAGGGAACAGGTAAAGGAACTGTTGCTGGATTAATTAGTAAGGAAACAAACTTTCCACAGATTTCAACTGGTGATATATTTAGAAAAAATATTAGTGAAAAAACTGAACTTGGAGTAGAGGCGGATAAATATATATCACAAGGAAATTTAGTACCAGACGAAATAACAGTTCCAATGGTAATAGATAGATTAAACGAAGAGGATGCAAAAAATGGTGCTATATTAGATGGATTTCCAAGAACAATAAGTCAAGCAGAAAAATTAGATGAAATATTACAAAATTTAGGGAAAAAAGTAGATTTAGTAATAAACTTGACAACTCCAAGAGAAGAAATTATAGATAGAATGTTAACAAGAAGAGTATGCACTAATCAAGAATGTAAAGCTACATATAATACTAAACTTCATCCACCAAAAGTTGAAGGAATATGTGATATATGTGGGGCAAAACTTAAACAAAGAGATGATGATTCAAATCCAGAAGCAATAAATAGAAGATTAGAAATATATGCAGAACAAACAAGCCCATTAGTAGAATATTATAATAAAAAAGGTGTTTTAAGAACAGAAACTGTAAGTACATCTATAAATAGAATGGGTGAAGATGTTGCATCTGATATTGTAAAATATATAAAGAATAGATAGAGGTAATAAAAGTGGTAACAATTAAATCAAAAAAAGAAATTGAATATATGAAAGAAGCATGTAAGGCTACAGCCTTAGTTCATAAAAGAATTGAGGAAGTAATAAAACCTGGTATTACAACTGCATATTTAGATAAAATTGCAGAAGAAACAATAAGAAGCCTTGGCGGAATTCCAGCACAAAAGGGATATCCAAGTGGAGTAAAAGGAATTAGACCTTTTCCATCTACACTTTGTATTTCTATAAATGATGAAGTTATTCATGGAATACCTTCAAATAAAGTATATATTAAAGATGGAGATGTTGTTAGCATAGATTTAGTTGTATACAAAAATGGTTTTAATGGTGATGCTGCAAGAACATATGTTGTTGGTAAAGGCTCTAAAGAAGCAAACAAATTAGTAGATATAACTAAACAGGCATTTTTTGAAGGAATAAAGTATGCAACTAAAGGTAACCGAATTGGAGATATTTCTCATGCAATTGGTGAGTTTATCCAAAGAAATGGTTATTCTGTTGTAAAAGAATTTCAAGGTCATGGAATTGGAAGAGAAATGCATGAAGATCCAGGAATACCAAACTACGGAAAAGCTGGAAGAGGAATAAGATTAGAACCTGGTATGACACTTGCGGTAGAACCTATGGTAATACAGGGAAAACCAGATATTTTAGAATTAGATGATGGTTGGACAATTATAACAGAAGATGGAAGTTTAGCTGCACATTACGAAAATACAATTTTAATTACAGAAAACGAACCAGAAATATTGACAATACCTTAAATTTGTTATATACTATAAGAGCTATTGTTTCGCTTTAACAATAGTTATGTTATTATATAAGTAAATTAACATATTTTATATGGAGGTAAAAAATGTCAAAAGAGGATGTTATAGAAGTAGAAGGTACTGTTGTAGAAACATTGCCAAATACAAATTTTAAGGTTAGACTAGAAAATGGGCATGAAATCTTAGCTCATATATCAGGAAAACTTAGAATGAACTATATAAAAATTCTTCCAGGAGATAAAGTAAAAGTAGAATTATCTCCATATGATTTAAATAGAGGAAGAATAACTTGGAGAGCAAAATAGATTTAAGATTATTAAGTATTGGAAATATTATGTATGAGGTGCGATGTGAGATGTATTGATTTCATTTAGCCTGATATCCTAAAATACATCTGACCTCACACATCATACTTATATAACTGCCAATGCAAGATATAGCAAATAGTATGTAAAAATTACAGGAGGTGTAGTAATAATGAAAGTAAGACCATCAGTAAAAAAGATATGTGAAAAATGCAAAGTTATCAAAAGAAAAGGGAAAATTAGAGTAATTTGTGAAAACCCAAAACATAAACAAAGACAAGGGTAATTATTTTTTTTGATATTAATACAAATCTAGTTGGCGGCTGTAAACTTATATATTTATTTCTGTATTATATATTATAGTAGAAATACATAAATAATAAGTTTATATATTAGTTTTGTATTTATATATAGTTTTAGATATGATTAAAGACTTTATTTACTATTTTTTACAATCCATAAATAGTGAATTTAAAGTGCATTTCACCTTTAATTTATTTAAAACAAATTATAAAGAATTTAAATTTTATAAAACATTTTGGAGGTGCTAAAAAATTATGGCTCGTATATCAGGAGTAGATTTACCTAGAGAAAAAAGAGTAGAAATAGGATTAACATATATCTATGGA
>JAGATI010000038.1 GCA_017621295.1 Clostridia bacterium
ACTGCCTGTCGTACAAAAAAGACTGTCATTACTGACAATCTTTTCGGTAAATTACTATAAATCAATAACTATAAAATTTAATAATCAACCATATCGCATAAATGACTATAATCAAATTTTAAATCATCATTCGTTTTCTCTACAATAATATATCCAACACATTGATCTTGTTCTTTAGTTAATGGAACAACGCCAAAATAAATTGTATCTTTTCCATTTGTTATTGGTCTTAATAAATCATTCATTTCTACTTTAGCAATTCCATTACTATCAAATTTAAATAGATTAGGATTAATATTATATACTTCATACATAAAACTATCATAGCTAGAAAAATCATATTCTATTTTTTTATTTATTTGATAAGCATTATATAATTTAATACCTATAAAGGATATTAGAATAAATAAAAATATAGCCAATAAATCATAGAAAAAATACTTATGTAAATGTAATTTAAAATTATTCATGATTGCCACCTCCAACAATTACATTAAAACTAATGTGTGTTTTAATAGAGGTTAATAAGCCTTCTTTTCTAACAGAATAAATATGTATGTAATATCTTCCTTTTTCATTAATAATACTACTTAAATCACTAATATAATCATCATCATATAACACTTTATTATTTCTCTTAATTACTAATTTTAATTTTGAATTTTTAACTAAAGAATAATTTAATTCATCTTCTCTTAACCACCCATTAGTATCTGCTTTACGATAACCATTTTTATAATACACTTCATACTCATTAACATCTAATTTAATAGAATTACTTAATTGAATTTCATTTATCCTATTTTCAGTCGAATTGTAGCCACTACTTCCTGCATTAACAAGCAATCCATTAGAATAATCTTCCGAATAGTAACAATTCATAATAGTATTATTAAGTTTAATTTCAAAAAGATTTTTATCATAACTACTAAATAAAGCTGTAAAAAAAATAAATATCGCCAAAAATTCAACAATTAAAATAATAAATAATATCTTAAATGGTTTAATTATTTCACTTAATTCCCCACCCATTTAAATTCAACTCGCTCTCAACTTAAATTCTATTCTTCAATTACAATTATAACATAATTTTAGGTTATTTTTTTAACTTACTTATAAGTTCGCAATATTCGAAAACTTTGAAAATACTTGTTTAATTACTTAAAATTATATGCGTGTATATCTATTCTACAATTTGTTTTTCTATTAGATAATTGTACCACAGGTACATATGTAATTTTTATATTTTCTGTTACTTCATACTCTTCAATCATTGTCGATGAATTTTTCATCATATTAGCAGATTCTTCTACCTTTTCATCTGTAATATCATTATCAGCAATTTTTACAATATCTTTGTATATTGAAATTATTGTGTCTACATCACCTTCATCGTTACTACCATTTATAGATATACTAAAGTATCCAGCTGCTGCAGAATTTGCATTTATCATTTCAATTGAATGTCCTAATACATGACCATAGTATTTTGTTCTAATATTTCCTTTTTCGATTTGATCCATTAAATTTGATGAAGAATTGTTATATAAAGTTATAAACTTATTAACTATATCATCTTCTGCATATTCATTTTCTTTAATTTCGTCTTTTTGTTCTTGATTTGTTTGTTCATTAGTTCCTGTATTTGTATTTGTTTCCTCACATCCAGTAATTAAAAATAAACTTAAAATTGCTAATATACTTAATAAAATTTTTCTTTTCATATATTTTTCTCTCTTTCTTACATCTAAATAACATTTTATCACAAATACATAAAAAAATTAATTATGTATAATTAGTATTCAAAACTTAAGAAATTAAACAAATTATTAATATATTTACTTATTCTTAAAAACTTAGTAACTAAATAAAATCCTACTAATTCAATCACTAATAATAATAAACTAACCTCTACTGCCATACCTGGACTGACAACAGAAAATGCCAAATCTTTTGGTATATTAAGAAAATTACAATATGCTATTCCTAATTTATAGTTATACATCACTAATCCATATAATCCAGCTAACATAAATGTCAATATTAATGCTTTTAAAACACAAAGTAAAAAATCTTTAAAACTCATGTACATACTCATTCTCCTCTCCTAACAATTATATCACATTTTATTCAGTGTGTCGTACTTTTGTGAATATTCACATATTAAATGGGAAAATTAATATGGTGATATGTTATGGTAGATAATAATTTAAAATATTGTAGAGAAGAGCTAGAAATGACACAAGAGGAATTAGGCATAATATTAGGCGCTAGTAAACAAACAGTATCAAATTGGGAAACTGGATATACTCCAATACCATTAAATAAATTAGTACGATTCGCTAATCTATACAATTATTCATTAGATTTTATAGTTGGTTTTACTAGAAAAAATATTAAGTATAATAAAAACATTAAATTAGATAGTAAATTAATTGGTAAAAACCTTAAAATAATTAGAGATAAATTAAATATAACTCAACAACAAATTTCAGATAAATGTAATTTATATCAATCTACTTACAATCATTATGAAACTGGCTATAGTTTAATTAAAATAATTCCTGCGTATTCAATTTGTAAGACATATAATATTTCACTTGATTGGTTACTAGGAAGAACTAATAACATAGCGATTAAATCATAAAAAAATTAAGGAGGCACAAAAAATGTACCCCCTTTTAATTTGCTTTAAAATATACGAATTGACTTGTTTTAGTCCAATCATATTGACTCCACACATCTGTTGCACTACTTGCTGGATCTAACATTAATATTGTATTATTAGTTACATTATCAACTGCTACCCAGTGTTGTGAATTCTTAGTTGCTCCTTTTACTTCTAATGCTAAATAGTATCCTGAAGTATAATACTTTTGAATTTCATAGAATTTTTCATCTTTTGATTTACCATTTAATTCAACTCTTCCTTGATATTTAAAATTAGGTACTATTTGTGAAATTGCAGAATATTGAAGATTACCACTTTCATCAAAGCCATAATTATTATTTAGACCTATAACGAAAGTACCTGGATTAAATGGATCAATAGTATCTGTTGATACTCCTGATTTTTTAATTAAAATGGATATAGATGTAGTTAAACAACCTATTTGTCCTATCGTTTTACCTGATGTACCCATTTGAATACTTGACCATTCTTTTCCTGCTTGCTTCCATTCAGTAATCTCTCCACTAGAACCGAAAGTACCATATATTACAGAACTCCACATTGAAAGATATTCCTCACTATTTAATTCTGCATATTGTTTGTTTTGTTCTTCATTAAAATTATATTTTGTCTTCATATCTTCTACAGACTTACTATTTATATAAATATGTAAAACTGTCTTTTCATCTGAACTATTACTAGTAGTTTTTGGTGGACCTGCATTTAAATCAAAATTAGGACTATCTAATGTACCTATAGATTGTGATTCATATTTTTCCCTTTTTGTTTCATGAGTTAAATAATTCATGTCCCAAAACACTTCTCTAAGTATCTTCTTTTTATCATTTGTAATAGTCATTACTTCATCATCATTTGTACCTTTATTAACTCTAACTGTATAAACTGAAAGAACATCTTTCCATTCTGCTCTTTTTGAATGAATTACAACCTCGTCATGTGGTGTTGTGTTTTTTATTGTTGTTATTCTATTGTCTAGTTCTGTATTAAGTTCTGCAACACAATCACTCATTAATATTGTATTACCACTACTTTTGTCTGAAGAAAAGAAAATACCAAATATTGAAGCTACTAATAGTCCAATCATACAAATAATAATAATTGCTATCATCGCTAAAGAACCACCCGCTACTAACATTCCAACTAATGATTTAACTGCTGCAATCATACCTTTAATTGCTGATATCATTGTTTTTATTGCAGCCTTAATTCCTTTAGCTGTTACTTTAGCAGTTTTAATAGCAAGTTTTCTTCCTTGCTCTAACATTTTTTTACTTACTTTTGCTCCTTCTTTAGCAGCTTTCTCTGTATTTTTTATGGTTCTTTCCGCAGTCTTTACTGTTTTTTTCGCTTTGTCTACAGTTCCTTTTACTTGGCTTTCTTTATTTTTTATCAACTTCTTTTGTTGATATTTTTTCTTTGCAAAATTTACTGTTTTATCTTTAGCATAATTACCAGCCTTTTTAGATGCATATATTGTTTCATCTTTAATTCTATTAGAAGTATATTTTATTTTATCTTCCCCATAATCTACTATATTCTCTTGTCCTGTTGTAGCATCTTTAGTTTTTTCACCAGCATAAACTACAGGATCTTTTATTCTTTCTGTCCATGCTGCTACTTTATCAATTGTTTTAACAGATTTAGGTTTCATATCTTTTGTTTTAATATCCGACATCTATTTCTCCATATCACTTAAATATGTGGTGTTTTTTAACATTTCAAAAATATCAATATCTAATGCCTTGCTTATTTTTAAAAGTGTTTTAATAGATGGTGTTAAAACATTATTTTCATAATCAGCCATAACACTATTACTTACCTTACATAATTTAGCAAACTTTCTTATACTTTTATTTCTTTTTAATCTTTCTTGTCTTAAGAATTCATTAATTGTCATTACTTGTCACTTTCTCCTGGTTTAGTAGTCATTAACTTGTATAACTTTGTATCAGTTGGAAATTGATTTATAAATGGTACTAGATTACTACCTACTTTTAATAATCCTTGCCCTGCTCCTACATTTGTTATATAACTCATTTGAGTATCAGAAATTGAAAGTAATTTAGAAAGTTCTACTCTATCTGTTGCAGCTTGATTAAGCATTACAATAAACTCTGAATTTGCTAACATTGTTCTTGCTGTATGTGATTGAAGTAAGTCGTCCACATTTTGTGTAATTCCAGTACAATAAGCACCATATTTACGAACCCTTTTCCAAAGAGTAAATAAAAAGTTTGCTGAATATTCATGTTGAAATAATAAATATATTTCATCTATAAATATATATGTATTTCTTCCTTTATTCCTATTAGCTGTAATTCTATTTAAAATTGAATCTAGTACTACAAGCATTCCAATAGGAAGTAATTGTTTACCTAAATCTAATATGTCATAACAAATAATTCTACTTTCTGTATCAACATTAGTGTTCTTTGCAAAAGTATTTAAAGAACCATCAGTAAATAATTCTATAGCTAGTGCTATTTGTTTTGCTTCTGGTTCATCTTGTTTTAATAACTCTTCTCTAAAATCTTGAAGTGTTGGAGCTACACCTTGATAATTTCCTTGTTGATAAACTCTATATACTTTAGCTGTACATCTATCAATAATAGATTTTTCTTTTGGTCCTAAATTATTAGCTCCCATAAGATGTTCACATAATGATAATATAAATTCTGATTTTAATATTACTGGATTTGCTCCATCTCCATAATCTGCATTCATATCCATAGCATTAATATGATTTTTACTTGTTGCAGATATATGAATATCTTGTCCTCCTAAAGCTTCAACTAATTTAGGATATTCACGCTCTGGATCTATGATAATAATATCTGCATTTGGATCACGAAGTGCGATTGAAACTATTTCGTTTTTAGCTGTAAATGATTTACCTGAACCAGATACACCTAAAATAAAAGAATTACCATTTAGTAATTCTCTTCTATCGGCTATTATCATATTTTTACTTATTACATTCTCACCATAATATATACCATTTTCATGATTAATTTCTTGTACTCTAAAAGGCATAAATACTGCAAGTGATTCTGTAGTTAATGTTCTTAATGTATTTATTTTTCTAATACCAAAAGGCATTGCTGTATTTAATCCATCTAATTGTTGATATTTAAGAATAGACAATTGACATAAATGTTTTCTACCTGTAGCAAGTAAACTTTCAGTATCTTGGTCTAATTGTTCTTTAGTATCAGTAATTAATACCATTGTTAGTACACTTACAAACATTCTTTGGTCACGAGTAGTTAAGTCATCCAAGAATTCTTTAGATTCTTGTCTTTGTTGCTCCATGTCGTATGGGATTACTGCACTAAAGTTATTATTGTTATTTTGTCTTCTTTGCCAATTAGTTATATTTGTTTCAACACCTAATCTTCTATTTTCTACTTCTCTAATAGCTTCATCCATTGGTATTGGAATAACATCTATTGATAACATTAGATTTCTATTTAAATCTGTTAATTCTGCAACCATATCATCTTTTATATATGACGCATAATCCTTTAAGAAGAATACTCTACCAAATTTATCTCCCATTTCAAAATAGTCTTTTTGAAATGAAAAAGTATCTGGTGATATATAATCTTTAAAAGAATGTCCTTTTCTCATATTATCTAACATATCCCAAGTGAATATATTTTCTTCACCAATTCTATAAAAGTCATGTGCAAGTCTTAATCTATCAGATGCATCCAAACTTATACATTTAGAACCTAATGCATTAAAATGATTATTAATATCAGCACTAATTCTTGAAAAGTATGTTCTTGCTTCCTCTATATTTTTTTTATTCACAGATATTGTTAAAAACTTTTCTTGAACAATCGAATTTGCTCCTAAAGCTTTATCCATAAGCATTTTATTATATTCTTCTCTGTACTTATCTAATTCATCTTTATTCAATTCTAACATCATATTTTTTTCAAAATCAATTCTATTTAATCTCCTATTAAGCACTGTTATTTTTGAAGTTGCACCTGGATCTAATGAATTTAATAGTTCAGAATATTGTAAAAACATTGCTTCTTTATCTGGTCTTGAAGCTACTGCGTAATTAATGTCTGTAAATTTAAAGCATTTAGTATATTTATTCTTTGATACTTCAAATATTCCATCTTTATAAATAGTTCTAATAGGAATACAATCTTGTACTCCTTTTGGTGGACTAAACTTGTCCTTGTCTTGTTTGAATAAGTTCCTGATTGTCTTCATGTTTTTTATCATCTCCTTTTCTCTGATTTATTAGTTCATAATAAAAATTAGTTGGTCTAAATGTTAATTCTTTTGATGTTAAGAACTCACTTCTAATAAATGCCAAAATAAATTCTTCAGCATTCATTCCATTATATTTTATAAAACCTATAGCAGCAAATGGTATTACTCCTAAGATACATATCCATGATAATGTTTCTATTCCAAAAAATGGTCTAAAGACAAAATATAATACTACTGCCATAAGACACCCTAATACAGAAAAAATGAATTGTCTTAATGACAATCCAAAATAAACATTTTCTGTATAGTTTCTAATTTCTTTATTTATTTTTACTTCCATCTACATCATTCCCTTCATAATTATCTTTCCCTTGATATATGTTTTTTGATTCTTTCTATAGGTCCAAATTGTGGATATGATTTGTAATATCTAAAATCTATATGTTTAAAATAATCTCTTCCATTTTTGGAGTACATATACATCCAATTTTCAGGTTTTCTCATTCCTCTTTTGATAGCATTTTCAAATGCATCATCAGGATTTTCTCTAATATGCATACCTTCAAAAATAGAACCTTTAGGATGGACTAGGTAATCTATTCCATCCTTAGTTTCTTTTATTAGTTCCATTATCTATCATCCCTATCACTTCTTGAACTTGATGATGAATCTCTTTCATCTAACATATTTGAATATTTAATAATCTCTGATTGAAGTCTAGGATTATTTTTTGATTCACTGAATGTATCTGATATATCTTCACTTAAGAAATGAAAATCCTTCTTTAATTCTTTTTGTTTTTCACTCATATATTCATATGTATAAGTAAGAGCAATTTGTTCATTTACTCTTAAATCTTTAGGATTTATTCCTTGGTCTAAACAAATTAAAGCTTGCTGAAAATATTTATCATCTTCTTTCTTTAATGCATTAAGTTGCTCATACATAATAGTTAAGAATTTTCTACTTGTTATTTCACCCATATACTTTTCAGTTACTTGATCTAGTATTTTTTCGTAATGTGCTGGTGGTACTCTAGTAGGTTCCTGTGTTTCTGGATTAATGTATTTATAAGTCATATCACTCATTGATTTACTCATATCCTTTAATTTTAGTTGTGTAAAATCATCATATTGTTTACGCATCTTCTTCACCATCCGTTCTATAAAATTCATCCATTATTTTTTCATAGTTCTTTTCTAATCTTTTTGCCTTATCAATTATGTCTTTTATCTTCATAACAGATCCATAATCATGGCTTAAATTATTAACATACCATAGATATGTCTTACAATCTTTTTTTATTCCTATAATACTATTTGTTATATTTTTATTTAATTTTTCAATATCAACCATTATCTCGCCTCCAAATTTTTATTTTTATTTTTTGATTCTTTTTCATAATTGTTTTTGTTATATAATTCATCTCTACCATGTGTAATAAAATTGATATGAGAAAATTCAAAATCTTCTTTATTATCTCTAACTAAATCATTACTTCTAATAAAATCAGCAACTTTTCTATATCCAATACCATATGTTCTTGTACTAGAATCTCCTCTTGCTAGAGAATTTTTTAAATCATCTATATCAAATTTAAAATTTAAATTATTTTCACCATATCCAATATTAATGGTTACATTTCTTGCATATACATCTTTTAGAGATTGGTATATATTCCTATTTATTTGAAGTTGTTTAAAATTTCCACTCTCTACTATTTCATGTAAATAATCTAATTTAAAATCATACATTAGAGATTCAAAACCTAAATCTTCTTTCTTAATTTCTTTTATTTCTTCAAACATTTTATTAACTAATTCATTTGGATTATTTAAATATTCCATATAAATATCACTATTTTTATATGTTTTTAAATTTATAATATCGTGTATGGTAAATTCATGTGATAAAGAAACTTCTGGTTCTGATCTTGTTATAAACTGTCTATTAATTTCCTCTTTCACTCTTCTAATGTCATATTCATTTAAATACTCAAATTTAATTTTTCCATATTGTTTTAATTTTTTTCTATTATCACCTAAATATGTATTTACCATCTTATTTAAATTATTTATTAAGTCTCTATCAATATTACTTAAATAAGACATATTTAATTTATGATCTAATAAAAGCATATTTTGAATATTATAATTTGGATTATAAAGAGTATGCCCTTGTTTATCATAGAATCCACCAACTTGATAATCATTTTGTGATAACGATTCAGAGTGTCTTTTATAATAAACTATATTAAATCTATCATTAAATTCTTCTTTATATACAACATACTTATTTTGCATATTATCTTCAAATATCTCTTTATTTCTTGTTTCATCTTTTAGAAATTCTTCTAAGTTATTTCTCAAATTAATCACCTTACCTTTTCTTTTGTTTTTATTTTTGAATTATTATCTATGTATTTACATACCTTATTAGATTCATTAATTGCTTTAAAAAGTTCACTAGGCTTATCTTCTAAAATTCTAATCCATGATTGAATATAAGCTTTATGATTATCATAATGTTCAGCATTAACATCTACATTTAACTTTTGCATTAAAAAAGAAGAACTAATTTCTGCAATCAATTCTTCCCTTGCATAATCTTCTTTATTATTGTTACTCATATTTCTGTTTAATCGCTTTTGATTCCCAGTAGAATGACACAACTCATGTAGCTGTGTCGCATAATATGAATAATTATCAACAAATTTATCTTTATTTGGTAAAACAATTTCATCTGTTGTGGGATTATAATATGCTCTATTACCTTCTTCAGAATACTTAACACCTAGTTTTTTTATTACTTTGGATATATAGTTTGATATTTCTATATTATCTATTTTTTTAGCTTCTTTCATAGGCTCTAATCCATCAACATATTTTGCATTAAATACATATGATGTATTACAAATCACTCTATAATTATTTTTTTCTTCTGGATTTAGTTCTATTATTTTTTGGTAGTCATCAAAATCTACTCTTTGTTTTGTTTTGATATTATAACAACTCCAGAATTCTACAGGTACTCCTTTACCTTTTGCTTGTTTATTTAATTTGTAACCACTTTGTTTAACTTGAATATAAGTATACCATCTAGAATCATTATATTTTTCTTTTGAAGATATATATGAGAGTAATAGTTGATTTACTCCTTTATACTTTAAATGAGAAATACCATTCATACACTCATTTCCAATCCATCTTTGTCGCCATGGAATAATATCTTGCTTTAATGATTCTATGTACATTTGAATTAATTGTTCTCTTGTTTTTGATTGTTTCATCTTTCATAATTCCTTTCTTTGTCTGGATATAAATCTTTTCTTCCATAATGTTCTGCTAAATCTTTTCTAATTCTTTTAGGATAATATAGTAATTTATTATCTGATAATCCATGATAAAAAGTAGCAACATTTTTATAATTTGCTTTCTTTAAAAATTCAGATACACTTATCTCTCGATAATTTGCATTATGCCATGTAGTACTACCTGTTCTAACAGTTAAAGAAAGACATGGATAAATTCCTAATTTTCCTTTTATTCCTAAATATACTATTTCTACTGTCGCTCCATAATCCATTGACCAATCCAATTCATAGAAATGAGGAAGTTTGGTTTTCGTAAAGGTTAAATTTGTTTTTCCCATTATAATCCCATCATTTCTCTTACAACCCTATCGGACATCTTAACTGTTCCTACCAGTACTAACATATTAAATATAAGTTCACCAATATATTTCCATACTTGGGTAACTGCTGCTGCATCTGCATCTACAACAGGTGGTGAACTAGCAAATAATGAGAATATTATGCACGACAGGATAATAATTGCACCTTCTAAACATACTGCAGAATAACTTTTTAAAAAACTTTTTCCAACATGAGAAGTTGGTTCTCCAGCAAATGTTGATAAAGGTATAGGCGCAATTGCTGTATATAAATATAATTTAAAGAATCTACCATATACAGTCATTATCATTATGAACGCTAAAATAGTTACTATTAATCCTCCTATTAATGTTACTGCCCATAAAGGTATCGATTCAAAGAATCCACATTTTTCTATTGCCTTTATTATTGATGATGGTAATACTGTTTTAGTCGAACCACTTATCTTAGATATAGTCATTATCTTTGATACTATACCTTGAGATATTTTAAATATTGCCAGCATTAAATCAAGTCCATATGTAACGATTATTTTTGCAATAGCAAACCTAATAAACAATTTTAAAGCATGTTCTGGTTTCTTTACTTCTGTAAGTGAACCACATGTTTTCATTATACCTATTACAAAAAATAACACAAGTAATGCAAGTCCAATAGCTTGCATACCTCCATGGATAGTTTTTATTACTTTCCAAATATCTCCACCTTTAAAGGTTTCAGGAGTTTGCGTTACTAATTGCCATATTTCTGCTAGTTTTGAATTCCATGTGTTAAGAGCATTTTGTAAATTTTGAACTACCCAGTTTTTACTCAAAATAAATCGCCTCCTTTAATTAGCAAAGAGGATATTACTATCCCCTTTTATTTTGTAATTGCATTTAAAATTTCTTTTGCAAAAGTTATTACAATACCACCTGCTATTGTTAGAAAACTATTGGCTCTTTGACTTGGATCATGACTTTTTAGTGATAATCCAAATTGAACAATACCAAATCCTAATATAATCATTCCTATTGCTCTAATAAGTCCAAATATAAAATTAGATAAATTGTTTACAACTGATAAAGGATCATCAGCTGCATAAACAGATGTTGCATTGCAAAGTAATACAATTGCAAAATATCCTATAGTTAGTCCTCTTTGTAGTTTTTTTAATTTATCTTTTCCTTCTCCTATTTTTTGTTCCATATTTTTTAAATTATTTTTCTTCATTTTCTTTCTCCCTTCCACTTAAATAAAAATCCATATCATTTGAAGATATAATTTCAAAATCAACATCTTCATCTTTTATTTCACTATAACTAATATCATCAGTTATATATATTGGTTTTATTGAAGCTGTTGAATTGTTTATTTCTCCATGTTTATATGGATTAGCTTTTCCATCTGTTGTTAATTTAACATTTGGATGTTTTAAAATATCATATTTATAATCTTTTATTGGTCTTTCACCTCTAATAAATAGAATTGCATACTTATTATCAAGCATTCTTACTTCATCAGGAGTCATTAATTCTCTTCCTATCATTTGATAGTTTGTAGTATAACTTCCATTTCTACCTCTATTTTGTCCGTATGTATTTGTATCTAAATTTTCTTTCCCCATAAGTTCTGAAATATATTTATGAGTAGATTGTTCATTACCACCTAGATATAACAGTTCATCACAGTTACCAACAATAGATTCCCAATCCTTTTCAAATAAAGCTTTCAGACTAGCTATATTTTGAAGTATTATGGATACTGATACCTGTCTCGATCTCATGGTTGCGAGTAGCTTTGTAAAATCATCTGGTAGCGAAACATTGGCAAATTCATCCATTACAAAATGAACATGAATCGGTAATCCTCCTCCATATTTATGATCTGCCATATAGAATAAATGTTGAAATAATTGTGTATATAAAATACTAACTAAAAAGTTAAAACTTGTATCATTATCTGGAATGAGTGCAAATAAAGCCACTTTTTCTTCACCTAAACTTGGCAAGTCTAAATCATCATTTTGAACTATACTAGCTAAACTATCTAAGTTAAATTTTTCAAGTCTTGCAGCAAGTGTTATTTGAATGGATTTTAATGTTTTAGCTGAACCACTTCTATAATCTCTATAATATTTCAATGCT
>JAGATI010000197.1 GCA_017621295.1 Clostridia bacterium
AGTTATTACTAGTTTTGATGAATTAATAAAAATATTATAAAATATGTAACAAATATTAAAATAATTCATATTATATATAAAAGTAGAAGTGGGAGGTATTATAATATGGATGGTCTATATGAAGTAGTTGTAAAAACACCAATGGGTGAAATTAAAGGAAATGTAAATTTAGTTACAAGAGGAAATGAATTAAGTGGATATATTGAAACAATGGGAAAAAGAAATAATTTTTCAGGTGGAAGAGTAAGTGGGAATAGATTCACAATTTCTGGAAATATTAATGCATCAATCACTAGTATTAAATACGATATACAAGGTGAAGTAATGGGAAATACTTTAAATATTAATGCTAAGACTAATATGGGAAGTTTTAAATTACAAGGAAGAAGAATTAAATAAGTATAATACAAGGTAAAAGTTATATATTCTAATACTAAATATATAACTTTTTTGTTTTTTAGTTAAAATGTCGATTTATAAGATTTTGTGTCTATAAATTATTTTAGGACCATAAACAAGAATTATTGAATATCAGTTAAAAAAGTTGTAAAATGCCATATATTAAGAGGTATTAAATGAATAGACAAATAGGAAAAGTAAACAAAAAAGTTATTAAATTATTATCTTTAGAATATAAAGAAGAACTGCCCATTATACTTGGAGATTCAAACATAGAACATATGAAAAGACAGCATCCACAAGATTACTATAAATATGGAGATAAAATAATGGATATTGTAAATAATCCAAATCAAGGTTCTATTGAATATATAAAAGAATATAAAGTTGATAATGAATTTATATTAGTAGCAGTAAGAATATCAAATAGAGGAACTATGTTTGCAAAAACAATGTTTAAAATGACAGAAAGAAAGATAAAAATTTATTTGCAAAATGGGTATGCTAAAAAATACAAATAAAATACTTGAAAAGTAAAAAAATGTATATTATAATATATTTAGAATACAATAATAAAGAAAAGTTTCTGAGGGCGGAACAGGCAGCCGCCACCCATTGTTAGGAGATGTAGAAATGTCAAACTACCTAAACTTTTCTTTTACTAAAAGAGGGCATCAGCAATGGTGCTCTTTTTTGAGGTAATTTAAATTCATAATGTATTAAGAATCTATGATTTAGATACATTATTCAATATAAAAAATGTGAATGTAAAATATAATGTAAATTATTAGTCATAAAAAATGTCATTATAGGATTTACTATGCTATAATGACATTTTTTATGACTAATAATTTGGCTGGGGTACTGTGATTCGAACACAGGAATGTCGGAGTCAGAGTCCGATGCCTTACCGCTTGGCGATACCCCAATATATGTATAATATACAGATTAGATATACTGATATTATAATTTTCTTTGTACAAACATCTTTAGGATAAATAATGCTAAAATATCAATACTTAAATATAATAACACAACTATAAAAAAAATTCTATACTTACAGAAAAAATAATTTATAAATTTTTTCTCTATAAAGTAGACCTTTGTAAAAGAAGATTGATATTAACTTAAAAATAGAAATATATAAATTAAATCTAATAAAGAATATAAAAACAAATTTTGAACATAATGTATTTATAGAGAAAAATGTAAATGGAGGTATATTATGGGAAATTGTTTATTAATAAAAAATATAAAAGCATTGGAAGTCTTTGATTCAAGAGGAAACCCAACTGTTCAAGTAGAAGTGACTTTACAAAATGGGATAAACGGAACAGCTACAGTTCCATCAGGTGCATCTACTGGAAGTTTTGAAGCAGTAGAACTAAGAGATAAAGATGAAACAAGATTAATGGGAAAAGGAGTAAAAAAAGCAGTAGAAAATGTAGAAAAGATTATAGCTAAAGAATTAGAAGGAATGAATGTATATGAACAAACAAAAATTGACCAAAAGTTAATTGAACTAGATTCAACAGAAAACAAATCTATGCTTGGGGCTAATGCAACTTTAGGAGTATCTTTAGCAGTAGCTAAAGCAGCAGCTCGTTCTCTTAATATGGAATTATATAAATATATAGGAGGAGTAAATTCAAAAAGATTACCAATGCCTATGATGAATATTTTAAATGGAGGAAAACATTCAGATAATAATATAAGTGTTCAAGAATTCATGATTATGCCTGTTGGAGCTACATCTTTCAAAAAATGTATGGAAATTGGTGTGACTGTATATCATGAATTAAAGAAAGTATTAAAATCAAAAGGATATTCTACAGCTGTTGGTGATGAAGGAGGTTTTGCACCAAATTTAGATAGTGAAGAGGAAGCTATTGAACTTATTTTAGAAGCAATAAAAAATAGTGGATATGAGCCAAAAAAAGATGTTGCAATTGCATTAGATATAGCAAGTACTGAAATGTTTGAAGAAGCAAAGAAAATTGGTAAAGATGGATACTATTTTTGGAAAAAGGATATTTTTAAAACAAAAGATGAGATGGTACAATATTTAGTAGATTTAACTAATAAGTATCCAATTATATCAATAGAAGATGGTTTAGCAGAAGAAGATTGGGAAACATGGGGAAAATTAACACAAAACTTAGGTGGCAAGGTTCAATTAGTTGGAGATGACTTATTTGTTACAAATATAAAAAGATTACAAAAAGGATTAAATAAAAAAGTTGCAAATAGTATTTTAATAAAGCCAAATCAAATAGGAACTTTAACAGAAACATTAGATGCAATTGAGATGGCAAAATCTAGAGGCTATACAGCAGTTATATCACATCGTTCAGGAGAAACAGAAGATACTACTATAGCTGATATTGCAGTTGCAACAAATGCAGGTCAAATAAAAACAGGTGCACCAGCAAGAACTGATAGAGTTGCAAAATATAATAGATTGTTGTATATAGAA
Organism: Clostridia bacterium; assembly: GCA_017621295.1. The sequence continues at coordinate 2,876 of JAGATI010000197.1, forward strand.
AATGAATTAGTGAAATAAAGTTTAAAAGAAGATTTGATAAAATTGTTTAGTTTACAGAGATTCTATGACGGTTTTAAATATTATAAAAAAAGAGCCACCAAAGGATAAGTTCCTGAGGTGGCTTGACGATTACTTGAACTGTGAGCAGAGCTCATCTGACTCAGAAGTGTTGGTATTGTTACCAATCATTTGAGCAAGAATGTCGGCAATGCGATTAAGAGCTATAGTCTGCTCCTGAATCGCAAGTGTCTGCTCGGTAATGGATTTATTCTGCCAAGATATTGAGTCTGCCATGTTTTTCATTGTTCTTTTCTGTGCATCAAGAAGTGCACAGACATCTCTAAGATCGTACATTGAGATTTCCTCCAAAAAATTATTTTTGTACTAATGCTGCGATAAATCCTTAAATGAAAAAGGAAAATTTTTTTAAATGTTAGTACATAACTATATTGTAACACAAATTAACATAAAATGCAAATTTTGAAATAATGAACCAATCACTAGTAAAAATGAAATAAATAAAAATTTAGTAAGGGTTACTAAAATTAGTTATGAATTAAAAAAGTAATATAATAGACAAAGCTATAATAATGTGTTATTATATGAAACAAACTTGGTGAAAAAGGCGGAAAATGTTATGGACAATATATTAGAGAAAGTAAATATGCCAGAGGATTTAAAAACTCTTAATATAAAAGAAAAAGAAAAATTAGCAGAAGAAATTAGAAAATTTATTTTAGATAATGTTTCAAAAACAGGAGGACATTTAGCTTCAAACTTAGGTGTAGTAGAGCTTACAATTGCATTACATAGTGTATTTAATATGCCAGATGATAAGATAATTTGGGATGTTGGACATCAGACATATGTACATAAAATTTTAACTGGAAGAAAAGATAAATTTAATACATTGAGACAATTAGATGGTTTAGCAGGTTTTCCAAAGACATCAGAATCAGAATATGATTCTTTTAATACAGGACATAGTAGTACATCGATTTCTACTGCACTTGGAATGGCAAGAGCAAGGGACATAAAAGGGGAAAATAATAGTATTATTGCAGTAATTGGTGATGGTGCATTAACAGGAGGAATGGCTTTAGAAGCTTTAAATGATGCAGGTTGTAGTAGTACAAGTTTAATTGTTATTCTTAATGATAATGAAATGAGTATATCGAAAAATGTTGGCGGAATTTCTATGCTATTAAGTAAAATAAGAACTAAAAAGGCATATACTAAATCAAATCAATATTTAAAAAGAAGCTTGAATAAAGTTCCATATATAGGTAAAAAGATTATAAGAATAACAAGAAAGATTAAATATGGAATTAAACAGTTATTTATACCAAATATGTTTTTTGAAGATTTAGGATTTAGATATTTAGGTCCAATTGATGGTAATAATATAGAAAAAGTTCAAAATATATTAGAAATCGCTAAAAAAGTAAAAGGACCAGTACTTGTACATGTTGTTACTAAAAAAGGAAAAGGATATAAAATAGCAGAGGAAAATCCTGATAAATTTCATAGTACGTCTAGTTTTGATATACAAACAGGAAAATGTAAAAAAGAGAAAAACGCTGATTATTCAAAAATCTTTGGAGAAAAGTTAGTAAATTTAGCAAAGGAGGATAAGAATATTGTAGCTATAACTGCTGCAATGTGTGACGGAACAGGACTTTCTAAATTTAAAAAGCAATTTCCAGAAAGATTTTTTGATGTAGGTATTGCAGAACAGCATGCTTTAGGATTAGCAGCAGGAATGGCAAAAAATGGTATGATACCAGTAGTTCCAATATATTCATCATTTACCAAAGAGGTTATGATCAAGTCGTGCATGATATTTGTCTTCAGAATTTACCAGTAATTATGTGTGTAGATAGGGCAGGTATAGTAGGAAATGATGGCGAAACACATCAAGGAATTTTAGATTTAGCTTTCTTTTCTTTAGTACCAAATTTAACCATATTAGCCCCAAAGGATTTTAAAGAATTAGAGCAAATGCTAGAATTTGCAGTTGATTTAAAAAAGCCAGTTGTTATTAGATATCCAAGAGGTGGAGAAGGGAAAGTAAAATTTGAAAGTCATAAAGCTATTAAATTAGGTGAATCAGAAACATTAAAAGAAGGTAAGGATTTAACAATTGTAGGAATTGGAAAAATGGTTTCAAGAGCATTAGAGGTTTCTGATTTATTAGAGGAGTATGGAATTTCTTGTGATGTAATAAATGCAAGATTTTTGAAGCCATTTGATAAAAAGCCTATATTAGAGTCTATAAATAAAACTAATAAAGTAATAACAATTGAAGATGGAATTTTAAGAGGTGGACTTGCTACAACAGTTAAAGAGTTAATAGTTGAAAATAATATAAAAGATATAAATATAAAGTCATATGGATATAATGATACTTTTGTAAAGCATGGTTCAGTAGAAGAGTTAGAAAATATTTATGGATTAGATGCAAATTCAATTGTAGAAAGTATAAAAAAAGAAATATGTATACAAGAAAAAATAATGAGGTAAGATAAAAAAGTTATGCAAAAAAAAGAATTATTACAAAAATATAAAAAAGAAGAAGAAAGACTTTTAGTAGCAAAATTATTAGATAAAATAGAATTTTGTGAAAGAAGAAATAAAATAGAATATACAGATTTTTTAGATGAGCATCAAGAAAATATATTAAAAAATGTATTATGTATTTTAAAAAAAGATTTTATTTTATATGGAGGATATGAGGAAGCGGAACGTAAAATTTTAATTTTATATCCACAAAAATTAAAATCTATATTTGAAGAAAATAAATTTAATCTAAATACAATAATTACTGTATTTAGATTATTACCATTAAAAGAAGAAATACAAAAATTAAATCATAGGGCATATTTGGGAGGATTAATAAAACTTGGAATAAAAAGAGAAAAAATAGGAGATATAATAATACATGATGATGGTGCAGATATTTTAATTTTAAAAGATATTGAGAAATATTTATATACTAATATTCTTACATTAAAAAGATTTCAGAATTGTAATATACAAATGGTAGATTTAGAAAATATTAGTAAAAAAAATCAAGAGATGCAAGAAAAAAGAATTGTAGTATCTTCTTTAAGATTAGATAATATAATATCAGAAATATGTAATACATCAAGAAATAAGGCAAATGAGATTATTTTGGCTGAGAAGGTTTTAGTTAATAGCCAAAGTATAACAAAAAATACAAAGATACTTAGCCAAAACGATAAAATAACAATAAGAGGAAAAGGTAGATTTTTAATAAAACAGATTTTAGATGAAACGAAAAAAGGAAAATTCCTATAATAATAAATTTTTATAAATAAAGTGTTGACAAATAAGAACATGTGTTCTATAATGACCAAAGTGATATATCTTATAATAATCTAGATGTGATATTTACGAATTTTCAATATAAGTATAACACTATTACAAAAGAAAAAATGTTTTATAAGGGTAAAAAAAATTTATTTAATAAAAATAATTATAAATTGTAAAATAAAAAATAAATAAGTAAAATATTACAGAATTAATATGTTTTTAAGTTATAATTTGCATAAATATAAATTAAGAAAGGAGATATAGTATATATTAATATACTATAAAATAGTAAAATGGCAGAGATTATTGATGGTAAAGAACTTGCAAAAAGTATACGTTTAGAATTAAAAAAAGAAGTAGAGAATTTAAATAAAAACGGAATATTTCCTAAACTTGCAGTTATAATGGTAGGAGAAGATAAAGCTTCAAAGGTATATGTAAAAAATAAAAGCAAAGCATGTGAAGAAATAGGAATTGAGTATGAAGAAGTATTGCTAGATGAAACTACGACTATGGAAGAATTGTTAGATATAATAGAAGATTTAAATAATAGAAAAGACATTAATGGAATATTATTACAAAGTCCAATACCAAAGCATCTTGATATTTATAAGGCATTTAATAAAATATCTCCTAAAAAAGATGTTGATGGATTTAATCCTATAAATGTAGGAAAATTAGTTATAGGAGAAGACTCGTTTATATCATGTACTCCATATGGTGTAATAAAAATGCTTGAAAAGTATAATATTGAGATTGAAGGAAAGAATGCTGTAATTATAGGTAGAAGCAATATAGTAGGGAAACCACTAATACAATGTTTATTAAAGAAAAATGCAACAGTTACAGTATGTCATTCTAAAACAAGGAATATAGAGAATATAACAAAAAATGCAGATATTCTAATTGCAGCATTAGGAAAAGCAAAATTTGTTACAAAAGATATGGTTAAAGATGGTGCAGTAGTAATAGATGTTGGTATTAATAGAAATGAATTAGGAAAATTAGAAGGAGATGTAGATTTTAAAGAAGTAGAAAAAAAAGCATCATACATAACACCTGTTCCAGGTGGAGTAGGACCAATGACTATTGCAATGTTAATGAATAATGTGGTAAAAGCATGCAAATATTAAAATTAAATAATCATGTTAGAAAATTTATTGAAAAATAAATTTTTAGTTTAAAAATTGAAAAATTGTACTTTATCATTTTCTTAACATTTGTTAAAAATAATGTGTAAATAATATTGAAATAATATGGTATGCTATATAAATTATATAATATATTAAAATGTAAAACATAAAAATTAAATTAGGGGGCAAATAAAAAATATTATGCGCTCTTTTTCTATAATATACATAATCCAAGTTTATATAGATAAGAGTAAAAAGGAGTCTGTATGTTATCAATAGAAGAAAATAAATATTGGATTTGGTTATCTAATTTAAGACTTAGAAGCAAGACTGTTATTAATCTAATAAAATGTTATAAAGATCCTGAAATTATATATAATCTTAGTGAGTATGAATTAAGAAATAAAGAATGTATGAAATATATAAATGAAAGAGAAATTCAAAGAATTCTTTCAGTAAAAAATAAAAGTGATATATATAGATATATTGAAAATTTGATAAAATTTAATATAAAAGTAATTACAATAAATGATAATGAATATCCAACTAAATTAAGATATTTATATGATTTTCCAATTGTTTTATATCTAAAAGGAAATATAAATATATTAAATAAAAAATCTATTGCAATTGTAGGCAGTAGGGAATGTACAGATTATGGAAGAATAATTGCTAAAAAAATAGCAAGTGAACTTTCAAGCAAAGATATTTATATAATTAGTGGTTTGGCAAAAGGAATAGATACATATTCACATATAGGTGCAATAAATAAGCAAGCGAAAACTATTGCTGTTTTGGGCTCACGGATTAAATAACATTTATCCTAAGGAAAATAAGAATTTAGTTGAAAAAATTATAAATAAAGGTGGAACTGTATTATCAGAGTATAATTTATGGACAAAAGCAGATAAAAGTAATTTTCCAGAAAGAAATAGAATTATAAGTGGTTTATCAGATGGAGTTTTAGTTGTAGAAGCAAAAGAAAAAAGTGGTTCTTTAATTACAGTAGATTTTGCACTAGAACAGGGAAAAGAGGTGTACGCTGTTCCTGGTAATATTACAAGTTTAAATTCAGTAGGAACAAATAAAATAATAAAAGAAGGTGCAAAAGTTGTAACAAATGTAGATGATATAGTAGGAGATATTTTATATATGTATAATACTTAAGTGAATATAAAAAGATTTTAAAAACAAACTAAATATATAATTTTGTTTTAAAATCTATAATAAATATTAAATAAATGAAAGGTAAAGGTTAAAATAAAAGATGATATATATATTAAAATTTTATTAAAATACTTTTACTTTTTTAGAATTTGTACTATAATAAAATAGCAGTTTAGTTAAATAAAAAATATTAGATATTTTAACTAGAAAGGAAAGGGAATTATGGGTAAAAGTAAAAAAAAAAATAAAAGTATAAA
>JAGATI010000198.1 GCA_017621295.1 Clostridia bacterium
ATTTTGCTTTTTCTTCTCCGAGTATATCTTCTTACTTTTCTTGCCATATAATAATGACCTCCTTTAACTTTTGATGTATCTATTTTACATCTATCGTTAAAGAAGGTCTATACGCCTTTTCTTCTAGCGCTTACCTATATTTATGCTCTTCCACAAAGAAACAATTTAGCTCTTTATCTAATTGTAGTAACTTTTTTATTTCATTATAGAAAAGCATTGGGATTTTCTCTTCACAATTTTTTAATGTAATATCAGATATGTCCCAGCCAAAATTTTTATGAAAATATTTAAGCCATAATCTAAAATCTGCCCTAAACATCTCCTTTTCTTCTGTATCGTAATCTTTTAAAATTTTATTAATATTCATTTTATTTTTACCTCCGTATTTATTTATTTGGAGAAGGCAAAAATCTTCGTAACATATCAGGTCTTGAAATCATGAAAATGCTGATTTTAACTTTTCAAAACAGAAAATAGATATTCGAGTTTTTATCAAATACCTATTTTTTTCTTTTTATTTAATTATTTTTTGAACCATTGTTCTTTTACCTTATTGTAATTTATTTAACATATTTATCTACATTTTCTTTGGTTAATTTAGTTGTAATTTCTTTAAAGTCATACATATTAATCTTTTTTTCAAATTCCCCCTTAGTACATTCTTCGTTTTTATAATAGTATTTTTCATCATAATCAACTTCTCCTTCTATATCAGCAAACATAACAGCTTTATTATCTTTAATTTCATAATATGAACCTCCTACAACACTAGGAATGACCGCTATTATATTTTTATTAAGATCAACTTCATATGAAGAATATTCTTGGTTTAATAAATGTCTCACTATTACATTTTCATTTTCATATGTTACCAAGCTTAATTCCTCACCCTGATCCCAATTAACCCCACATGTAATAATATACATTGGTGTATTACTTTTTAATTTTGCAAAACATATAGTCTCTCTTGCCAAATTTTTAGCTTGTATACCCTGTTCTTTATCTTCATCTGATATTATATTATTTTCAATCCATGTCTCATCTTTCAAAGCTTTTCTTATTGCTTCGTTTGCTTCATCTGTTTCACTTTTTTTGATTGTATTAGTATTACTTCCAGCTGAATTATTATTGTTATCTTCCTTCAATATAATATTTCCTTCACTTTTATTACTATTCTCAGCTATAATCGTATTATTTTCTTCATTAATTGATTTTTCATCTCTTTTTGTAAGAATAGATTTGTCTACAACTATAAATGTTACTAATCCAACAATTATTAAAAATAATACCACAATTAAAATTTTTACACTTTTTTTCATGAAAAGTTCCTCCTTTTACTCTTTAGACTTCTGTAAAACACTTCTTGGTTCACAATATTACTATATTTCTTAAAGATATCCTACCATAACAGGCTACAAGAAGTCAATATTTTGTAAACATAGAATTTTGTTATAACTTTATCTAATGCTCTATATATTATATATGGAAGGAATACGAGAATACTTTTATTTTGTGCAATGTTATATGCTTTCAAATAAACCTCCTTTCGTCCCTCTCCTATATTAAAAATTGCATGAAATATTAATTAATCCAGACAACAAACACAACTTATATGCCTAATTTGTAAAAAGCGCTTAAAATTGATTCTGAAGTTTCCATTTTTCATTGTTTTTCAGAACTTTTATCCTTTTACGTTTATTAGACATTTCCTATATTTTTATTAATAATTTTAGTTTTTGCATTTTTTAATATTTTTTCAAATTTATAAAATTTTATAATTTGTCTTTCCAAAATTCATTTATGTCAAAATATCTTTTAAACTTTACAAAAATTCATTATCACCTTTCTCTCTAAATAGTTTATACTCATAAAAACAAAAAATCCTGCAAAAGAATTTTTAAGACTCCTTTGCAGGATTTAACTTCTTACTGTTAAACTTTACATAAAAACATATTATGGTTCAATTCTACTTGGTCCTCTAAATATAAACATAGTTTCTTTTAAGCTTGCAGTTTCCAATAATAACATTGTAATTCTATCCACACCAATAGCAAATCCACCATGTGGAGGACAGCCATATTTAAAGAATTCTAGAATAGCATCCTTTACATATCTTCGCAATAGAATCTAAAATCTTATATTTATATTTTATACCTTCTTTATTTAAATCTTTTTAAATATAAATCCATTTTTTCAATAAACTCATCATTATTTTTAGTTGCAACCATTTGGCTAAGTAGTTGTTCTGTAACATCTGCTACTGGTAAGCTATTCATTGCTTTTCTTAATGCATATACTGTTTCAAGTTCTTTAGTAGATTGTAAAAGGTCTTCTCTTCTTGTTCCAGATTTATTTATATCAATTGCAGGAAAGATTCTCTTTTCAGACAATTTTCTATCTAATACAACTTCCATATTTCCAGTACCTTTAAATTCTTCAAATATAACTTCATCCATTCTGCTTCCAGTTTCTACTAATGCTGTTGCTAAAATTGTTAAACTTCCACCATTTTCGATATTTCTAGCTGCTCCGAAAAATTTCTTTGGTTTATGTAGTGCTGCTGGGTCAAAACCTCCAGATAGAGTTCTTCCAGATGATGGTATTACTAGGTTATATGCTCTTGCAAGTCTTGTAATACTATCTAATAATATTACCACATCTTTGTTTTGTTCTGTAAGTCTTTTTGCTCTTTCTAATACCATTTCAGCAACTTTTACATGATGTTCTGGAAGTTCATCAAATGTAGAATATATTACATCTCCTTTAATAGAACGCTTCATATCTGTAACTTCCTCTGGTCGTTCATCTATAAGTAAAACTATTAGTTCAACTTCTGGATTGTTTGCAGTTATACAATTTGCTATTTTCTTTAAAAGAGTGGTTTTTCCTACTTTAGGTGGTGCCACAATCATACCTCTTTGTCCTTTTCCAATAGGACACATTAAATCGATTATTCTAGTAGCATAATCTCTTGGATTTGTTTCTAATTTTAATCTTGAATTTGGATATATAGGAATCAAATTATCAAACTTAATTCTTCTGTAAGCCATTTCTGGTGCTTGTCCATTTACTTCACCTACAAATATTAAAGCTGGAAATTTTTCACCTTCTTTTGGCATTCTTGCAATTCCTTTTATTTTATCACCTTTGTCTAATTTAAAACGTTTAATTTGTACAGGTGAAATGTAAACATCTTTTGGACTAGATAGATAATTTTCTCCTCTTAAAAAACCATATCCATCTGGTAAAACTTCTAAAATACCTTCTACTATTTCATCATCTTCATTTGTTATTTTATATCCACCAGATTGTTCCTCTGTTTTATTATTATTTTCTTTTTTTGGTGATATGTTTGGCTCTTTTTTTTCTGTAATATTATTAATTGATAAATCTGATGAACTAGATAATATTTCTATTAATTCTTCCTTTTTTAATTTCGATACATTTTTAATACCTTTCTCTTTTGCAAATTGACGCAATTCTACTAATGTACATTTTTCAAAATCCATAAATAGCCCCCCCTATGTTCTTTTATTTTTATTATAATATTTTGGAAATTTTTAAGAAATAAATGAATAGAAAAAATTTTAAAATCAAGAGGCTACATTTTAGAAGAGCCTCTTGCAATTTATTTAATTACCAATGTCATAAAAAATTCTTTCATTTGGTAAATACATTCCTAGTTTTTCTCTTGCTACATCTTCTATATATTCTGTTGAATTAACATTTTCTTTGATTTGATTAAGTTCTTGATTATTTTTTTGTTCTTGCTGTATTTGTTTTGCATAAGTTTGTTCTTCTTTTTTATATACATTTAATGTTTTTTGCTGTGATATAAGTGTATATATAACATATATGCTTATACATAATATAAACAATTTTTTATATGGTTTTTTTAATTTTTTCATATGTAAAACTTCTCTCCATTTAAATATCAATAATATCTTACTAATATTTTTCTACATTATATAGGAAAATCCTTCCTTTGTTTTAAATTTTTTCTATTTTTCTTTGATATCTTAACATCTTTTAGCGATTTTGTCAAATTTTTCAAAATTTTAGAGCTGAAAGTGCGAATATTAATAGTTATAAACGAAATTGGTTTAAAAATAGTTTTCTGAAATAAATTCATTATTATTTTTATAGGATAAAATAATATGTATAATATTTTTGATATACTTATTTTTATTATTTTTATTATTTTTACATTTAAATCTATAAAATATTTACTAATTGTAAGAAAATATGTAACAAGACCTATTATTAAACTGATAAACATATAAATACGTATTTCTCCAAAACTATATTTAAAGATTATATATAGTAAAAATAAACCTGTTATTATCCAAAATAATGTATCTTCTATATATGTTATAATATCAGGAGTTTTAAATGACTTTCTTAATATTCTAAATAAATCAAATAGAATTCCGATTATACTTCCACTTATTATAAATACAAATAATATATATAACTGATTTATAGAGTTCTGCATTTAAAAACACCTACTTTTTATTTAAAAATCTTATTTAAAAATCCTGTTCCTTTTTTGTCTATATCTTTTTCACTATATCCTAAATTATATATTTCTCCTTCAACTATTACTTCTTCTGTATCTATGCTAAGTTTATTTATTTTAAGGTTTTCTCCTTTTACTGTTAATAATCCTAAATCGGTTTCTAATATTACTATTTGATCATCAAAACTAAGTACATCTAATACTCCAGAAATGCTTAATTTTTCTCTATTTTCTAGAACTATGTTTTGCATTACATTTGAAGATAATGATTTTCTCTCATCTATAGCCATTTTAAATCACTCCTTATTTTATTTTCTAGCCTAAAATATTATATTCAGAGTTTGTCTGTTTTAGAACTAAAATAAA
>JAGATI010000199.1 GCA_017621295.1 Clostridia bacterium
GGTGGAATGCTTACAAACTTTGGAACAATAAGAAAAAGAATAGACAGATTAAATGAATTAGAAACAATGCAAGAAGACGGTACATTTGATGTATTACCTAAAAAAGAAGTAATTCTTTTAAAGAAAGAAATGGAAAAATTACAAAAAAATCTTGGTGGAATTAAAGATATGAAAGAAATGCCAGGAGTTATGTTTGTAGTAGATCCTAAAAAAGAAAGAATAGCTATATTAGAAGCTAGAAAATTAGGTATACCAGTAGTTGGTTTGGTAGATACAAACTGTAATCCAGAAGATGTAGATTATGCTATACCTGGAAATGATGACGCAATTCGTGCAGTTAAATTAATAGCAGATGTAATGGCAAATGCTGTTATAGAAGGAAGACAAGGAGAATCTTTAGAAATGGATTCTGAAAATGAAGAAAGTGCTAATATTGAAGAAGAAACAACAAGTATAGAAGAAGTTGCAGCACAAGAAACAGTAGAAGAATAATAAAAAAATATCTTAGGTAATAAGGTGATTTTATAAACATATTTAAAAAATTAAATATGTAATATAAATTTGAAAACTTATAATAGAAGTAATTTTAAATAAACAATTATATTATATAAACCTAAATAAAAAGGAGTGGAGCTCTTCTCGCTCTACTTCTTTTTAAAATTATATAGAACGTAATGTGTAATTAAATTTATACAATATTATAGATATTTGTATAATTATTAAAAAAATGATGATATTTAACTTACCATATATATTAAATTAATAAAGAAATATTATATAAAATATTTTTTTATACTAATATTTATATGGAAACAACAATCATTTATAATACAAAGTTAAGGAGGAATTAAAATGGTAACAGCAAGCCAAGTAAAAGAGTTAAGAGAAAAAACAGGTGCAGGAATGATGGACTGCAAAAAAGTTTTAACAGAAACTGATGGTGATATGGAAAAAGCAGCTGAATTATTAAGAGAAAGAGGAATTGCAAAAGCTGCAAAAAAATCAGATAGAATAGCAGCAGAAGGATTAGTAGAAGCTTATGTTTCAGAAGATGGAAAAATAGGAGCTGTTGTAGAAGTAAATGCAGAAACAGATTTCGTTGCAAAAAATGATGAATTTAAATCTTTTGTTTCAGATGTCGCAAAACAAATTGCATTAACAAATCCAAGTAATGTAGAAGAATTACTTTCAGCTAAATCAATTGTTGAAGAAGATAAAACAGTTCAAGAAGTATTAACAAACAAAATAGCAACAATCGGAGAAAATATGTCAATAAGAAGATTTGCTAGATTCGAATCAGCAGGTTTAGTAGAAAAATACATCCATGGAGAAGGAAAAATTGGTGTATTAGTTGAATTAGAAAATGGTACAAATGAACTTGCAAAAGATGTTTGTATGCAAATAGCTGCTGCAAAACCAGAATTTTTAGATAGAGAATCTGTTCCAGCAGAAAGAGTAGAAAAAGAAATGGAAATTTTAAAAGCACAAGCTATGAATGAAGGAAAACCAGCTGAAATAGCAGAAAAAATGGTACAAGGAAGAATTGGAAAATTCTATGGAGAAATCTGTTTAGTAGAACAAGACTTTGTAAAAAATCCAGATATGAAAATTAAACAATTACTTGAATCAAAAGGTGCAAAAATTGTTCGTTTCGCAAGATTCGAAAAAGGTGAAGGAATCGAGAAAAAAGAAGAAAACTTTGCAGAAGAAGTTGCAAAACAAATAAATGGATAAATAGTAAAGGAATCAATTTTTAAAGTAATAATATATGTAATTATTAATTACTTAAAAAATTGGTTCTTTTTTAGTTATAATGAGGTGTGGAGTAAAGTTTATTTTTACATTGAAGGATAGTTTGGTGCAATAAGAATTATTGAATAACTTTATATTGTTACAAGATAATAGTTTTCAATTTATAATTTAATGGATAGTGCCAATAGTCCGGCCTTGGGAATAGTCTTATATATTATAATAAAAAACAATTCTTTCAAGGCGCTTTAGATTATGCCAGATTCATATTTTAGAGACACACTATAAACAGATACATAAATAACGGCTCAAGGTCAAAACTGTTTTTTATTATAATATATAAGACTATTCCCAAAGCTTACTTGCGAAATCTAAAGCCATTAACCAGTAACTTTATAGTAAATAATATTTCAAAATACTTGTTATTTATTGGTGAAATTTGATATAATCAATCTATTAAAAATAATACAGGAGTTAAATAATATGGATAAAAACAAAAAAATAAGATTTAATATATTAGCTATATGCCTAATTATTTTATTGGCATTTGCAATATCACCAGTTACTATGCAAAATGATACATATTATACTATAAAAATAGGAGAACAAATAATTCAAAATGGAATAGATATGCAAGATAATTTTTCTTGGCATGAAAATTTACCATATACATATCCACATTGGTTGTATGATGTAATTATATATTTAATATATAGTTTTTCTGGTTTTGCAGGAATATATATATCAACAGTTATTTTGGCAAGTATTTTAGGAATTTTAGTATATTATATAAATAATAAATTAAGTAAAAATAACTTTATTTCATTAGTTATAACTTTGTTAGTACTGTATTTATTAAAGGATTTTATAGCAGCAAGAGCACAATTAGTTACCTTTATATTATTTACACTAACAATATTTTTTATAGAGATGTTTATAAATACAAAAAAGAAAAGATATTTAATCCCACTTGTTATAATTCCAATATTAATTGCAAATTTTCATGTTGCGGTTTGGCCTTTTTACTTTGTATTATTTTTGCCATATATTGCGGAGTGGTTTATAAGTTTTATAATGGAGTTACATATTATTCTTAAAGTGAAAATATTAATTGTAAGATTAAAGGAACAATTAACAAATAAAAATGAGAAGATAATAAAGTTAAATGAAAATAAAGAGAAGCTTTTAGAAAAACTTAATGAAGATAAAATAAACTTACAAAAAAGAAGAGAAAAACCATATAGAATAAAAATAGATAAAAATAATACTATAAAATGGGTAATTATTATTTTTATAATAACTATTTTTACAGGATTAATTACTCCTCTTGGAGATGTACCATATACATATTTAGTAAAAACAATGCAAGGTAATACTACCGAAAATATTAGTGAACATTTGCCACTTGTTTTAATAAATAATAAAAATATAATGCTTGTAATTACAATGTTTTTAGCTATATTAATATTTACAGATACAAAAATAAAATTAAGAGATTTATTTATGCTTACTCGGACTTGTTTTATTATCATTTATGTCTAGAAGACAAACATCTATGCTTATTTTAATTGGAAATTTTATATTTGTAAAATTAGTAGTACAAATGATAAATAAATATGATAATAAAACATATAAAAAGATAGAAGATTTTATGATAGGAATTTTGGGACAAGCAATTTCTGTAATTTTAATATTATGTATAAGTTTATTATTATTAAAACCTAAAATGAATGATAAATTTGTTGATGAAAATAGTTATCCAGTGAAAGCTTGTGATTTTATTTTAGAAAATTTAGATGTAAATAATATAAAATTATATAATGAATACAACTATGGAAGTTATTTAATATATAGAGGAATACCTGTTTTTATAGATTCTAGGGCAGATTTATATTCACCAGAATTTAATGGAACAAAAAATGAAGAGAAAAAATATGAGGGTAGAGATATTTTTTCAGACTTTCTAAATATATCAAATATAGGTACATTTTATGAAAGTAAATTTAGAGAATATGGAATTACACATCTAATAATGGGGAAAAATACAAAACTTAATTTATTAATATCAAGAGAAGATAATTATAAACTTTTATATCAAGATAATAATTTTGTTATCTACGAAAGATTAAATGCAAACTTTTAAGATGAATAGTTTGAATAAATTTTAAGATACTCATAACTATTATGTCTTTAAAGTAAAGATAGAAAGGAACAAATTTTAAGATGGAAAATATAAATGATAAAAAGATAAATAAAGAAGTTAATGAAAAAGTAAATAAAAATAAGAATGAAAATAAGAAATATAAAATTGTTATATTTGTAACTATTTTAGTGTTATTAGAACAATTAACTAAAATTGTAATTCTAATGAATAGGGACAAGCTTCCTATTACAATTATAAATAATATTTTTATGTTATCATATGTAGAAAATTCAGGTGTAGCATTTGGAATTAAAGTGGGAAGTGTATGGAGTTTTATTGTTGTAAATATAGTGATTTTAGGAATAATTATTAAATTTATGTATAGTCAGTTTGAAGAACTAAATAATAAAACAATTGTAATATTATCTCTTGTTTTAGCAGGAGGAATTAGTAATTTAATTGATAGGATTTTTAGAGGACATGTTATAGATTTTTTAGATATAACACCTATAATAAATTTTCCAGTATTCAATTTTGCTGATATTATGATTGTTGTGGCTGTTATTATATTTGGAGTAATGATGATAAAAAATATAATAAAAGATGGCAAGAAAGGAAAGAGTAATGGAAAAAGTAATAGTACAAGTAAATGAGAAAGGAACGAGATTAGATAGTTATATTGCAAGTAAGAAAAAAGAATTATCTAGAACCAATGTACAAAGGCTAATTGAAAGTAGTAATATTTTAGTTAATAATAATATACAAAAAATATCATATAAGGTTCAGGCAGGAGATGAAATATCAATTGTTATACCAGAAGCAAAAGAAATAGAATTAAAACCTCAAGATATAAAAGTAGATATAGTATATGAAGATAGTGACATAATAGTAGTTAATAAACCCAAAGGCTTAGTTGTTCATCCAGCAGTTGGTAATCCAGATGGAACATTGGTTAATGCAATAATGAATATTTGCAAAGATAGTTTATCTGGTATAGGTGGAGAAATTAGACCAGGAATTGTTCATAGATTAGATAAAGATACAACAGGACTTTTGATTATAGCAAAAAATGATAAGGCTCATATTAATTTAAGTGAACAAATAAAAAATAGAGAAGTTAAAAAAATTTATATAGCATTAGTTAGAGGAATAGTTCTAGAGAATGAAGCAACAATAAATATGCCAATAGGACGAAGTACAAAAGATAGAAAAAAAATGGCAGTTGTAAAAAATGGAAAAGAAGCGGTTACACATTTTAAAGTATTAAATAGATTTAAGAATTATACACTATTAGAAATAAAGATAGATACAGGTAGAACTCATCAAATAAGAGTTCATATGTCCGAAATAGGGTATCCAGTGGTAGGAGATATGGTATATTCAAATGGAAAGAACGAATTTGGAGTGGAAGGACAAATGCTACATGCAAAAAGTTTAGACTTTAAGCATCCGATTACAGAAAAACAAATGCATTTAGAGGCAGAGTTACCAAACTACTTCAAAGAAGTTATAGCCAAGCTACAAAAATGAAACA
>JAGATI010000200.1 GCA_017621295.1 Clostridia bacterium
AAAAACTTTTTTATTTTTTTACTTATAATAATACTAATTATATGTGGAATAATCGCTTATAAAATTTTTGGCTCAAACTTAAGAACATCCAGAATTAATGATGAGTTAAATACTGGAAAAATTAATGAATTAAATAGTAGAAATTATACAAATATACTAAATGAAGTTCACAATAATTTAAGTTTATATGAAGGTAATCGTATTAAATTTACTGGATTTGTTTATAGAGTTTATGACTTCTCAGAAGAACAATTTGTTTTAGGAAGAAATATGGTTATCAGTTCAGATTTTCAAACTGTAGTTGTTGGCTTTTTATGTCATAGTAACTTATCTAAAAACTTTGCAGATAATACTTGGATAGAAATTGAAGGAAAAATTACAAAAGGAAATTATCATGGAGAAATTCCAATAATTGAAGTTACAAATATAAAGCAAATAGATAAACCAAATGATGAATATGTGTATCCTCCAGATGATTCATATATTCCAACTTCTAGTATACTATAAAAATGAGAAATAAGATTTCCTATGGTAAGCAATAAAAAACTTAAACAAGTCATAGATAGAAAAATCTTCCATAACACATAAAATATAGAATTTGAATAACGTTTTAGATTATTCGAATTCTATATTTATAATCTCGTGTAAATAAGCCTTAATTATTTGTTTTTATATGCTATTTATTTACTTACTAATTTTATCTTCTTAAGATTACTCCCTTTCAAATATTGATTTCATTATCCCTTTGTCTAATATAGTAGAAAAAATATTTTTTAATACAATTAAAATGATTGGTCCTATAAGCATTCCTAAAATTCCTATAAATTTAAATCCTGTATACATGGCAATTAAAGTAAATATTGGATGAATTCCAATTTGATTGCTAACTATTTTAGGTTCTATTAGTTGTCTTATAATACTCATTAAAGCCCATAATCCAAGTAAAGCTATCGCAAGTGTAAAATCACCATTACAAGCAGATATTATTGCCCAAGGTACCATTACTGTTCCAGAACCGAATATAGGAAGTGCATCTACAAATCCAATTCCTAATGCAGCCATTAGCGGAAACTGTACATTTAATCCTACAAAATTAAAAATATATAACCCTATTAATGATATAATAAACGAAATTAATATTAAAATTGATTGTGCTTTTAAATAACATCCTAAAGCTTTAGCAATTTCTTTTATATGTTTTATAAGTCTTTTTACCCATGTTTCAGGTAAATGATGATCTAGTTGATCTAACATATATATCTTATCTGTACAAATAAAATATAACGATAATATACAAATTACTATATAAAATCCTATAGTTGGAAGTGAAGTTAATGTATTTAATACTTTATTTAATCCCGTCTTTAGCCATGTTGATATTGTATCTAAAAAATCTCCTGCTCCATTTTGTACTATTGTTTGTATTTCTTCTGGTATTTGTATTTTACTAAATTCGGATTTTGAAATTATATTTTGAATTTGTATATATGTTTTTTCAAAATATTCATTAAGTCCTGTTAACATATTTGATGTTTCTTGAATTAATGTAATTATTCCCCATGCTATTAAACCAGTTATTATACCAATCACTATTATAAAAACAATTATGGCGCTTGTCCTTCTTTTTAATTTAATTTTCCTCATAAAAAAACGTATTATTGGTTCTATTAACATAGAAAGTACAAAGGCAATTAAAAAAGGCATATAAAATATAGCTAATTTAAACCCTAAGTATACACCGCACAATCATTAATATTAAAACAAATAATTTTCTTAGGACTTTAGTCCAATAGTTCATATCTACAACCATATGTAATACCTCTATTGTTTATTTTATGTTATTTTAAGAATTTTATTCCGAAATATTATTATAAATGGAAAGAGAATCTAAAATTTAGACTCTCCTTCTTTCTGGCTTAAGAATTAATTTTCATCCCAAAGATTTATAATATCTTTAGCATTTTTAGTTATGCTCTCTTCAGATATTGTAACTTCTCCAGTTCCTGATTCGTTCAAATGTGTTGCGCAAATTGTTTCTGGAAAACCTTTCTTTTTCAATCGCTCAATAACATCATGCGCATTATTAAGGTTATACTGTCCTTCTTTAACCATTTTAAAATACCTCCAAAATAATTATTTTATGGTGTTAATGCAACTTAATTAAACTTATATTTAACTAATAATTCTAGTATATCACAACATTATATTAATTGAAATGTATTTATTAGATTTCAGAAAGAAAGTTGTTAAAGTATTAACCTATAACAAATGATTATTAGTTAGTTAGCAATTCAAAATTAGTAATCTTTTCAAATAACAATCTACACTAAAAGGGTTAAATATACTACTCCGCATTTTTACTTTTACAATCACAAATATTTTCTAAAGTATCACAAACACCTTCTGTATTTACATTTTGATTTTTAGCTAAATCTCCTATTGTTAAAATTCCTATAATTTTATTGTTTTCAATTATAGGTAATCTTCTGATTGCATTTTGTGACATTAACTTTTCAGCTTCTTCAATGTCGCTATTCGAATCACAACAACATACTTTGCAAGTCATGATATCACTAACTGGAGTTGTTTTATAGTCTTTATCACATGCAATAGCACGCATTATAACATCTCTATCTGTAACAAGACCAACAACATTTTTAGATTCATCACATACAGGAACACATCCAATATGACTATTGCACATTAGTTTTGCACAATCACATACTGTAGTATTAGGAGTAACAAATTTTACATCATTACACATACAATCTTTTACCTTCATAATACTTACCCACCTTTTTTATTTATTTATAACCAAAAACATATTTGTACTTTGGCTCACTAATCATTTTCAAATTATAAAAAATATTTAAATAATTCAAAAATCATATTATTATTTTTTGCAAATTAATAAAAAGATATGCACGTTATATTTTGCATATCTTGTAATTTTTTCATTTTAAAAATTTAAATAATCATCATATCCAATATCTCTCATACCTGGTCTTGGATTTTGACCTGGGAATGGTGGACGTAAAGGTGGTCTTGGTGGAACTCCTGGTCCTCCGTGTCCTGGAAATGGTGGTCGCATTGGTGGTCTACCTGGGAAATTTCCTCCTCCTAGTAATTGATTTAAAATTAATATTTTAATTAAATCTCGCAATAATGGATTATTAGTTCTTGGTACTCTGGATTCATTTGTACTTCTATTTTCTACACTTTCTTGTTGTTTTTTAGAATCCTTTACTTCCCTATTTTCAGTTTGTTTTTGATTTATTGTTTTTGTATTATTTGATTCTCTTGTTTCTATATTTACATTTACTACATTTATCTCATCTGCTTCTATATTAGTATATACTTCCATTGTCATTTGTTCTACTAATTCGTTTGTTATAGGTCGTGTATTATTTTGACAAACTTTACATACCATAGGATTAATTATTTTATAAATGTCTGGAAACAAATCTTCTACATTGTCTTTTAGCATTATAGGATTTGAGTTGTATGTAGGCATAGAATAATAATTCTGTTCGTAATTTTCATTATATGGATTTACACTATTTCTATTATTATATCCAAGAACACTTCTCATATAATCTTCGTATTCGTTATAATACATATTATTACCTCCTGATTTTATTATTATGATTTATTTTATGCATTTAGTAATATATATGTTACAATTTTGTTTTACATTTTATTGAAATATCAAGTGTTATACTTAGAGACTTACTTAACAAATTTTACCTACAAAGATTAAAAAAATAATATATAGATTATATTGCTTGTAAAATAAATTGTTATCTATAAAAATATACATAACAATTTATTTTTATTCTTCTATTTTATTTACCAACTCTTTAAATATATCACCTCTTTGATATGCATTTTTAAACATATCAAAACTAGCACTACCTGGTGAAAATAATACAACTTCTTCTGGCCAGGCAAGTTCATTTGCAATATCTATTGCATCTTGCAAACTATCACATTTATATATTTCTACAACTTTATTTTGATTTTTCATTTCTTGTTTTACTGCATTATATATCTTTTCTGATGTTTGGCCAATTAGAATTAATGTTTTTACTTTATCTACTATAGGTTTTGCCATTGGTGTATAATCTAAATTTTTATCATATCCACCAGTTATTAATACAAGTTCTTCATTAAATGCACTTATTCCTGCTATAGTTCTTGTAGGAGAAGAACTTGCTGAATCATTATACCATTTCACACCATTTATATCCCTTACAAATTCTAATCTGTGATGTACACCTTTAAATTCTGTTATAATCTTACTTTGAGTGTCTATATCTACTAATGGAGCTGTTGCAGCAATTGCTGCACATATATTTTCAAAATTGTGAATGCCTTTTATATAAATGTTTTTTGTATTTAAAATATGCCTTCTTATTCCATTTTCGCAAGATTTTATTTTTTCATCATCATATATAATTCCATTTTCTAATTTTGTCTTACTACTAAAAAATATTACTTTTCCATTTGCTTCTTTTTCGAATTCTCTAGTTATATCATTATCATAATTTAAAATTAATATTCCATCTTTATTTTGATATTTAAAAATATTTTTCTTGCTTTCTATATATTCTTCATAAGATTTATGTATATCTAAATGATTTGGTGTTATATTAGTTATAATAGAAATATTAGGACTTATTTCCATATCCATTAACTGAAAGCTACTTAATTCCAGTATTATAATATCATCTTTTTTCATTTCATCTATTTTGGTAAATAATGGAATTCCTATATTACCACCTAAATAACAATTATATCCTTTTTGTTTTATTATTTCATAAATTAGACTTGTTGTGGTAGTTTTTCCGTCACTTCCTGTTATACCAATTATCGTGCCAGGACACATTTTCATCAACATTTCAATTTCAGATGTTAATATTGCACCACGATTTACTTCTTCTTCTATTTCTTTTGTATCTGGTCTGCAACTTGGTGAACGAAATATAATATCAAATCCATGTAACTTTGAAAGATAGTCTACTCCAAAAGACATACCCATGCAATAATTTGAAATTGTATCTATAATATTTTTATCTATATTTTCTATATTTCTTCTGTCAAAAACCGTAACTTTTGCACCTTTTTTGTTAAAATATTCTAGAAGCGGTATATTACTAACTCCAATTCCAATTATTGCTACTTTTTTATCTACAATATATTTATTAAATTCTTCTAATTTAGTATTAGTCTCTTCCAATTTGATTCCCTCCAGTTTTTATTCCAGAACAAAAGTACGCATATTTTATTATATACTGTTAAAAAATAATTAATAAAACATTTTAAATCAAAAACTTTTGTTCTCTTATCTTTATATTTTATATTCTATGCAAAGCATTTTCTATAATTTAAACAAAAAACTTTGCTTTTATTATAATATGTCATTATTTTTTATTAGTTAAACATTTCTAGGTATTATATCTCAAAATATTAATTTTAACAACTATAAATTTTTTTAAAATTTCTTTTATATTTTTTGAATATTTTTTCAGATTTTGTTCACAATATTAATATCACGAATGGAGGTGTAAGATTATGTCAGAAAAAAATAATCAAAACAACCAAAACAGAAATAACAATAAGAACAATAATAAAAACAATAACGAAAAAAATAATAAAAACTGTGACTAATTTTGAATGAAATTGTTTTGAAAAAGGGGGGTGCCTCTTTTCAAAAAATTAAAAAATCTGGAGAATTTCCAAATACCACTGTAAAAGTAGTTCTTGGTTATTCTCCAGATTTTTTAATTTTCTTTTTTGGTTTCCTGGGCAAAATATTTATCATTGACTTCTATAACATGTGATATAAATTCATGCATTTCTTCCTCAATAGTGCCTGGTGTACAAGAAACACCCATCATGTTTGACAAGTTTTCATGTATATTTTCCCTGTTGTTGTTCCAAACGTCTCTACTATCTTCCCAGGAAGCTTTTTTATACTCCTTGTATAATATTTTGATACCCAAAATCTCAGATATCTGTTTGCATGTTTCCTCGTTAGGCGGAATGCGGAACCCGTTCTCAATATCCTGCATATACACCTTTGATATACCAATAGCATTTGCTAAATCTTGGATATTGATGCATTTCCTCTGCCGAGTTTCCCGAATTATTTGTCCGATTTTTTCGATGCGCTTCATGTTAGTAACTCCTTTCAAGTCAGAAAAATAAATGGTTGCGAATGAAACAAAAGCATTTGCTTTGTCATAACCATAAGTATATCATATAATAGTAGACAAATCAAGGAAAATTACTGCACATTTATCTTTCCAAATAAATAATAAAATCTGTCCATTCCGCTTCTATCTTTCTAAATACTTCTTCAAAAACTTCCCTGTATAGCTCTTCTCATTTTTGACAATTTGTTCTGGGGTACCAATGCCTATTACTTCTCCTCCCCCATCTCCTCCTTCTGGTCCTAGGTCTATAATATGGTCACAAGTTTTTATTAAATCTAAATTGTGCTCTATTACAATAATGCTGTTACCAGTATCTACAAGTCTTTGTAATATGTTTACTAATTTGTGAACATCTGCAATATGAAGACCTGTTGTTGGTTCATCTAATATATATAATGTTTTACCAGTTGCTCTTTTAGAAAGTTCTGTGGCAAGTTTTACACGTTGTGCCTCTCCTCCAGATAATGTTGTAGATGGTTGTCCAAGTTTTATATAGCCAAGTCCTACATCATATAAAGTTTGAATTTTTTGTTTTATCTTAGGAATATTTTCAAAAAATACTAAAGCTTCTTCTACTGTCATATCTAATACATCTGCTATAGTTTTACCTTTATATTTTACCTCTAAAGTTTCATGATTATATCTTTTGCCATTACATACTTCACATGGTACATAAATATCTGGCAAAAAGTGCATTTCTATTTTTAAAAGTCCATCACCAGAACAACTTTCACATCTTCCTCCTGGTACATTAAAGCTAAATCTTCCTTTTTGATATCCTCTCATTTTAGCTTCATTGGTTCCTGCAAAAATATCACGAATAATATCGAATACTCCTGTATAAGTAGCTGGATTAGAACGTGGTGTTCTGCCAATAGGTGATTGATCTATATTAATAATTTTGTCTATATTTTCTATACCTTTTATAGATTTACACTTACCTGGTTTTTCATTTGACTTATTTATTTCTTTTGCAATTGTTTTATATAATATTTCATTTACAAGTGTACTCTTACCTGAACCAGATACTCCTGTAACACATGTAAATAATCCTAGTGGAAATTTAACATTAATATTTTTTAAATTATTTTCTTTTGCGCCTATTACCTCTATAGATTTTCCTTTTACTGGTTTTCTTCTTTTCTTTGGAACTTCTATTTGTTTTCTACCACTTAAATATTCACCTGTAATAGAATCTTTAATTAATTTAATTTCTTCAGCAGTTCCTTGTGCCATTACATTTCCTCCATGTACACCTGCACCTGGTCCTATATCTATAATTTGGTCTGCAGCATACATTGTATCTTCATCATGTTCTACTACTATAAGTGTATTTCCTAAATCTCTTAATTTTTTTAAAGTTGCTAGTAACTTATCATTATCTCTTTGATGTAATCCTATACTTGGTTCATCTAATATATATAGTACACCAGACAATCCAGAACCAATCTGAGTAGCTAAACGAATACGTTGTGCTTCTCCTCCAGATAATGTTCCAGCACTTCTGGATAATGTTAAATACTCAAGGCCCACATCCATTAAGAATTGAAGTCTTTTATTCATTTCTTTTAGTATTTGTTCTGATATCATACTTTCTGTTTTAGTTAATTTTAAACTGTTAATATAATCTTTTATTTTGTTGATAGGCATATTTGTTAATTCATTAATGTTTTTATCTCCTACTTTAACAGCTAATACTTCTTCTTTTAGTCTTGCCCCATGACAATGGTCACAATCAGAATTACTCATATACATTTCATAAAAGTCACGCATACCTTGAGATTTTGTTTCATTATGACGTCTAGTAAGTGTCGGAATAACTCCCTCAAATGGAGCTGTATATTTTCTTATACCTGCTGGAGATACATATTCAAAATCTATTTTCTCATCACCTGTACCATATAATATTTTATCTAAAAACTCACGAGGAAGCTTATTTATAGGTTTTGAGATATCTACATTATAATATTTAGCTATACTTTCAAAATACATTTTTGCCATAGTGTCGCCTTTTTTCATGGTACTTGCGCCAAAAGCTTTAACACCATCATACAAAGTTTTATTTTTATCTGGAATTATTAAATCTTCATCTATCTTCATTAAAAAACCTATACCTGTACAGCTAGGACATGCTCCAAATGGATTATTAAAAGAGAACATGCTAGGTGTTAATTCTGGAAAACTAAAACCGCAATCTGGACATGCATAATTTTCACTAAACAAAAGTTCTTCTTTTCCTACAACATCTATTTTTACTAATCCATCTGCATTTTTTAATGCTACTTCTACAGATTCTGCAAGTCTGCTTCTAATGCCTTCTTTTATAACTAATCTATCTACTACTATGTCTATGTTATGCTTTTTCTTTCTATCTATTTCTAAATCATCAGAAAGTTCTACTAAGTTTCCATCTATTATTGCACGTACAAAACCTTCTTTTTGATATTTTTCTAATAGTTTTGTGTATTCACCTTTTCTTCCTCTTATAACAGGTGCTAAGATTTGTATTTTACTTCCCGCTTCTAAACTCATTATGCTATCTAGTATTTGGTCTATTGATTGTTTTTCTATTTTTTTACCACAAGTAGGACAATATGGAACGCCTATTCGTGCATATAATAAACGAATATAATCATATATTTCTGTTACTGTTCCTACTGTAGAACGTGGATTTTTTGAAGTTGTTTTTTGATCTATTGATATTGCTGGTGATAAACCATCTATAGATTCTACATTTGGTTTCTCCATTAATCCTAAAAATTGACGTGCATATGAAGAAAGGCTTTCCACATATCTTCTTTGACCTTCTGCATATAATGTATCAAATGCAAGTGATGATTTACCAGAACCAGAAAGACCTGTAACAACAACTAGTTTATTCTTTGGTATTTCTAAATTTATGTCTTTTAAATTATGTTCTTTTGCTCCTTTTATTATAATTTTATTATTCATATATATGCCCCCTTTAATTTGTACCATTTTAATTTCGCATTTTATTATAATACATTTTTCAAAACAAAACAATAGTTTGTTTTACTATTTTTAGAAAAATTTGCTTACTTATCATGCAAAAGGCACATATACGAATTGCTTCAATACATGTGCCTTTTGCATTTACAGATTAAAGATGAAAATATCTTAATCCATTTTTTGTATTTTACAACAAACCTATCATTTTGTCAAAGTTTCTAATTCTTTTATCTTGTCCCTTAATTCTGCAGCTTTTTCAAATTCCATAGAAGTGGCATGTGCTAACATTTCATCTGTTAATTTAGAAATTAATTCTTTAATATCTATGTCTTTTTCAATATTATATTCTGTTTTCATATCTTCTATCATACTTGCTTTTATTACTTCTCTTACAGATTTTTTAATAGTTTGTGGTGTAATTCCATGTTCTTTATTATATTCCATTTGTATTTTACGTCTACGATTTGTTTCACTTATTGCTTTTTCCATACTATCTGTTAATTCATCTGCATACATTATAACTTTACCTTCTGTGTTTCTAGCAGCACGACCAATTGTTTGTATTAAACTTCTTTCTGAACGTAAGAAACCTTCTTTATCCGCATCTAGTATTGCAACTAAAGACACTTCCGGAATATCTAACCCTTCTCTTAAAAGATTTATTCCTACTAATACATCAAACTCACCTAATCTTAAATCCCTTATAATCTCCATTCTTTCTAATGCCTTTATTTCAGAATGCATATATCTTACTTTTATATCAAGACTTGCAAGATAAGAAGTTAAATCTTCTGCCATTTTTTTAGTAAGTGTTGTTACTAATACTCTTTCCTTCTTTTCTACTCTTTCTCTTATTTGTTCTATTAAATCATCTACTTGATTTGTAACTGGTTTTACTTCTATCTTTGGATCTAAAAGTCCAGTTGGTCTTATAATTTGTTCTATTACATTACTCTTAGAGTGATCTTTTTCATAATCTGCTGGTGTTGCACTAACAAAAATGACTTGGTTTATTCTTTGTTCAAATTCATCGAATTTAAGAGGTCTATTATCAAATGCAGATGGAAGTCTAAATCCGTAATTTACTAATGATTCTTTTCTTGCTTTGTCTCCATTATACATAGCTCTTACTTGTGGTATTGTTGCATGTGATTCATCTATTAACAATAGGAAATCATCTGGAAAATAATCGAATAATGTAAATGGTGGACTCCCCTTTTCTCTACCACTAATATGTCTTGAATAATTTTCTATTCCTTGACAAAAGCCTGTCTCTTTCATCATTTCTATATCAAAATTTGTTCTTTCTTCTATTCTTTGTGCTTCTATTAGTTTATTATTATCTTTAAAATACTTTATTCTTTCCTCTAATTCCGCTTCTATTGTTTTTATTGCTCTTTCCATTTTATCACTTGTTGTTACATAGTGTGAATTTGGAAATATCATAACATGAGTTCTCGTAGCTATAACTTTTCCTGTTAATGGATTTATTTCTGATATTTTTTCTATTTCATCATCCCAGAACTCTACCCTAATTGCAGATTCATTTTGGTCTGATGGATATATTTCTACTATATCTCCTTTTGCTCTAAATGTACCACGTTTAAAATCTAATTCATTTCTTGTATATTGCATAGTAATTAGCTTTTTTAATACTTCATTTCTTTCTTTTTTCATTCCCGGTCTTAATGAAACAATCATATGTTCGTAATCGATAGGATCTCCGAAGTCCATATATACATGATACAGATGCTACTATAATTACATCTTTTGTTTCAAAAAGTGAAGCTGTTGCTGAATGACGTAGTTTATCTATTTCGTCGTTTATAGATGCATCTTTTTCTATATATGTGTCAGAAGCGGGTAAATAGCTTTCTGGTTGATAATAATCGT
>JAGATI010000201.1 GCA_017621295.1 Clostridia bacterium
TAGGAAAAAAAATGGTATAGTAAAAATGTGTTATATAAAAAATCATTAAAGAGTTAGTATATAAAAAATATATAAATAAAAATTGGAGGAATAGAAGTGAGAAAAATAACTATATCAATGCTAACAATAAGCTTTATAATAGCTCTATTATTAACATTAACAGGTTGTACAAAAGAAGAGAGTAATAATGAAAATTATAAAATTGTAACATCTTTTTATCCTATATATATAATGACTTATAATATTACAGATGGAGCAAATGACGTTTTACTTACTAATATGGCAGACACAAATACACGGATGTATTCATAATTATACACTAAAGACTGAAGATTTAAAAAAATTAGAAAAAGCAGATATGTTTATTCAAAATGGATTAGAAATAGAAAATTTTATGGATAAAATAGTAAGTTCATTTTCGAAATTAAAGGTAATAAACTCAAGTGAAGGATTAGAAGATATTATTAAAGAAGATAACGAAATTAATGGACATATATGGACAAGCATAGACAATAATATAAAACAAGTCGAAAATATAAAAAACAAATTAAAAGAAGAAAATCCAGAAAATGCAGAAGTCTATGAAAAAAATGCAAATGATTATATACAAAAACTAAATAATTTAAAACAAAAATATCAAACAGAATTAGCAGAATTAAATGGAAAAAAGGTAGTATCTTTAAATGAGTCTTTTGCATATTTACAAAGAGACTTAGGACTAGATTCGATAGAAGTCCATACAGACCATGAAGAAAGTACAATGTCTGCAGAAATGTTAGCTCGTATTATAGAAGATATGAAGAAAGAAAATATACAAATAATCATTATAGATAAAAATGATAATGAAAAAAATGCACAAAATTTAGCAAATGAAACAGGAGCAAAAATATATAAATTAGATTCTTGTTTAAGTGGAAATATGGATAAAGATGCATATTTAAATGCAATGACTGAAAATTTAAATATTTTAAAACAAATGATAGAAAAATAAAAGGAAGGAGCTATGATATATATAATATGTCATAGAAAACGAATATGGAAAAAGAAAACGTATGTGGTCTTCATTGTACAAAAATAAATAATATTAATGTAACAATAGGAAAACAAGAGATTTTAAAAAATATAAACATTCATATTCATTGTGGAGAATTAACAGTTATAATTGGAAAAAATGGAGCTGGTAAAAGTACTTTATTAAAGGCAATATTAGGAGAAATACCTCATACAGGTGACATTACTTTTTTAGATATGAAAGAAAATAAAAAAAAGAAAATAAAGATAGGATATGTTCCACAAAGTATAAATGTAGAAAGACATATGCCAACAACTGTATATGATATGTTTGCTTCATATATTTGTAGTACTCCTGTATGTTTTAGAAAAAATAAAAAAGTCTATGATGAGATAAAAAAGCATCTAAGTTTATTTGGTGCAGAAAGTCTAATAGATAAAGGAATTGGAAATTTGTCTGGTGGAGAGTTACAAAGAGTATTGCTTGCAATTAGCACAAAACCAATACCAAATCTATTAATTTTAGATGAGCCAGTATCTGGAATTGATATGAATGGGATTAAAGACTTTTATGAAATTGTATGTAATTTAAAAAAAGAATATGATATGTCTATAATACTAGTTTCTCATGATTTAGAATTAGTAAAAAAATATGCAGATAAAGTAATATTGCTAGATAAAGAAATTTTAAAAGAGGGCTCACCAGAGGTTGTATTTAGTAGTGCTGAATTTAAGGAAAGATTTATAAAAAAATTATAATAATAGTTGCAAATAAAAACTTTAGTTTGATATAATCAATCTAAAGTTTTTTTAGTTTATAAAAAGGAGTTGTGATTAATGGAAGAAAAAAATTGTAAGTGTGTAGACGAAAAAATAGTTAATGAAACAAAAGAGATATTAAATGAGTATAAACAAGATAAAGATAATTTAATACAAATTCTAAATGAAGTTCAAGATAAATTTGGGTATATTCCAGAAAAGGCACAGGTTGAAATATCTGAATATTTGAACATTCCAATGGCTGAAATTTATGGAGTAATTACTTTTTATTCAAGATTTACTTTAAAACCAAAAGGAAAATATTGTATATCTGTATGTATGGGTACTGCATGTTTTGTAAAAGGTTCTGAAAAAATATTAGAAAGAGCAAAAGAAAAATTAGGTATTCGGAGAAGGAGAAACTACAAAGAACGGCAAATTTTCTATAGATACAACTAGATGTGTTGGTGCATGTGGGTTAGCACCAGTATTTACAGTAAATAAAGAAGTATATGGAAAAGCAACAGTTAAGAAATTTGATGAAGTAATAGATGGATTGATGAAGAATTAATGTCAAAGGAGAAGGGGGATATTGGCAATTTTTAATAAACTAAAGTCTTTTTTATTTGGATTAAAAAGTTGTCAATATACCTCGTTCATTTTGATATTATATTGTGTATTACAAAGGAGGAATTAAATGAAGACATTACAAGAAATAGAAAAAATAAGACAAGAAAAAAGAAAAGAATTGGAATTGCGCATAAATAAAAATGTAAAAACTAAGGAAAAGCATATATTAGTATGTAATGGAACAGGATGTACATCTTCAAAATCACCAGAAATAATGAAGAATTTTAGAAATTTATTAGAAGAGAAAAATATTAATAATGTAAGAGTAATAAAAACAGGTTGTTTTGGTTTATGTGCTAAAGGACCAATTGTAATTATAAGACCAGAGGATACATTTTATGCGATGGTAAAACCAGAAGATTGTGAA
>JAGATI010000202.1 GCA_017621295.1 Clostridia bacterium
CTAATCTGTATGAATATGAGTCCTCCCAAACTGCGCATCACTGCATTTTTATATATAAATACACAGGCTACTACTCTACTGTTTTTATATTTAGGCTTACTAAAAACTACTTTTTATGCAAATTAAAAAAATTTTAAAAAAGTACTTGATTTTTATAAAATGTTGTATTACAATTTGAATCAGGTGGAGAGAAGTGGTACAAAGTGGATTAAAATGATAGTGAGGTGAGAGATAAGTGCTCATTGGTGAATATGAACATTCTCTAGATGCTAAAGGCAGATTAATAATGCCAGCAAAACTAAGGGAAGATATAGGTGAAAAGTTCATAGTAACAAAAGGTTTAGATGGATGCTTATTTGGATTCTCTCGGTAAAGAATGGACAAACTTTGAAGAAAAATTAAAAACACTTCCACTTACAAATAAAAATGCAAGAGATTTTGTTAGATTTTTTCTATCTGGGGCTACAGAATGTGATATAGATAAACAAGGTAGGTTTTTGATAGCGGGAAATTTAAGAGAATATGCGCAAATGGAAAAAGAAGTAGTAATTATTGGAGTAGGAACTAGAATAGAAATTTGGAACAAACAAAAATGGAGTGAATATAACAGCGAAGACAATATTTCGGCAGAGACAATAGCAGAAAATATGACGATGCTTGGTATATAACTT
The DNA here is from genome assembly GCA_017621295.1 of Clostridia bacterium. The sequence goes on from JAGATI010000202.1 coordinate 672, forward strand.
TTTTAAAGTTTATATAAATTACAAAAGATAAAAAATGAGATACAAAAGATAAAATTTTAAGATAATTTAAAGGGTTTTACAAAAGAAAGTTTTAAAATCCAAAAGAAGAGTTTATAATTTACAAAAGTAAAATTATATAATTACAAAAGAATTTTTAAGATACAAAAGAAAAAGTATAAAAAATTAAAAAAGTCACAAAAGAAAAACGTACAAAAGATTACTTAAAACTACATAAGACAAATAAAAAGAGCACTAAAGACAAAAATTTAAAGTGGCATTTCAGTTGGTATTTTTAAAATACCAACTGCTTATGCTATTAAATAAAATAGAAAGTTGAAGGTGGCTATTTGGAATTTAATCATAAACCAGTATTGCTAGAAGAGTGCATAGATGGTCTAAATATAAAAGAAGATGGAATATATGTTGATGGAACTTTAGGTGGAGCTGGACATAGTAAAGAGATTTTGAAAAAGTTATCTAAAAAAGGTACTCTTATCGGAATTGATAGAGATAAAGAAGCACTAGCTGCCGCAAAGCAAAATTTAAAAGATTTTAATAATATTAAATATATACATGGAAATCATGATGATATAAAATCTATTTTAGAAGAAATAGGGATAGATAAAGTTGATGGTATTTTACTAGATTTAGGTGTTTCATCATATCAATTAGATGAAAAAGCAAGAGGGTTTAGTTATTTAGGTGATAACAAATTAGATATGCGTATGGATAAAACTCAAAATTTAACAGCAGAAGATGTTGTAAATAACTATTCAGAAGAAGCTTTGGCTAAAATATTTTTTGAATATGGTGAAGAACAATTTTCAAGAAGTATAGCTAAAAACATTGTAAAACAAAGAGAATTAAAGAGAATAGAGACAACAAATGAGCTTGTGAAGATTGTAGAAAATTCTATACCAAAATCAAAACAAAATAATGGACATCCAGCTAAAAGAACATTTCAGGCTATTAGAATAGAAGTTAATGATGAAATAAAACCTTTATATAATACAATAATAAATTCAATTAACTGTTTAAAAGAAAATGGTAGATTATGTGTAATTACATTTCATTCTTTAGAAGATAGAGCAGTAAAAGAAGCTTTTAAAGATTCGGTTCGGAAAATGTACATGTCCTAAAGAATTACCATATTGTGTGTGTAATTACAAGTCTTTAGGTAAAATTATAAATAAAAAACCAATTGTAGCAGAAGAAATAGAATTAAAAGAAAATTCTAGAGCTAAAAGTGCTAAATTAAGAATTTTCGAAAGAAATAATAAATAAAACAAATGAAAAGAGGTGAACTTAGTGGCAAATAGCTATTATGGTTATCAGTATGAAACCAGTCCTAGAAAATTGCAACCAGAGTATAAACCTAATAAAAATAGGAATAGAAACAAAAATAAGAATAATAAAAAATCAGTACAAACAAGTAAGGATAGTAATAAAAATAAGAGTGCTAAAAAAGTAAATCAAAAATTAAGGGCTGTAAAATATTTGACCATAGGCTTTTTTATACTATTTGCTATAAGTTATAGAAATTCTGTAATAAATGAAAGTTTTAAAGAAAAGGAAAAATTAAAAAAAGAACTTAGTGCTATACAGAAAACCAATGAACAGTTACAAGTAAATATAGAAAATTCATTAAATTTAAATAATGTAGAACAATCTGCTAAAGAAAAACTAGGAATGCAAAAACCAACTAATAGTCAAAAAGTGTATGTTAGCTTGCCAAAAAAAGATTATATTAGACCAGCTACAGAAGAGGTTTTAGTTGAAGAAGAAAAGTCTTGGTTTGAAAAGTTAATAAAAGGTTTTACTAAAAGTATAAAATAAAAGATTAAAATTGATTAGTAATTTTGGTCTTTTTTTATTGAATTTATGTTAAATATGTGTTATCCTTTATAAGGAGTAGACATAATTTAATATAATAGAGGAGGATTTTTCTGTATGGAAGGTGATATTTAAATTACAGCAAGCTTTAGATAGTAGTAGATTAGAAGTATCATCAGAATATAACGAAGATGAGCTATTTGAGTTTCTTATGCAATCTGCAACAGAGTCAAATTTTAGAAGATTTCAATCGATAGAATTAGAAGATTATTTTACTAAAAGAGTAAAAGGATGGAAAACAAGAGGTGAAAGACAGCAAGTAAGCGCTAAGAAAAAACAAGAATATATAGAATTAGAAAAGCAAGATGAAAGTAAGATACCAAGTATTAGTGATGATGATGAAATGCAAATATAATAAATATAAAATTAAGAAAAAAGGAGATAAAAATATGTCAAGAAGAATAGATTTACACATTCATACAACAATGTCAGATGGAACTTTAACTCCAAAAGAAGTTATAGATGAGGCATCTAGAAATGGAACTTCTATTATTGCGATTGCAGACCATGATACAATAGAAGCATATAATGATGAACTAATTTCTTATGCAGAGAGTAAAAATATAACACTTATTAATGCAGTAGAAATTTCAACTAAGGCTAGTAAAGTAGGAATTCATGTATTAGGGTATAGTTTTAATTTAAAGGATAAACAGATGCAAGAAAAACTATACAAATTAAGAAACGCAAGACATGATTACTTATACAATGTGGCTAAAAAATTAAATGAATTAGGATATATTATAAATGTTGAAGAATTGGATAAAATAGATGCTGTTACTAAAGCGCATATTGCATTAGATGTTGTAAATAATGAGAAGAATAAAGACGTACTTGTAAATAATTTTGGACATATTCCAAACAAAGGTGAATTTATAGAAACTATTATGAATGAAAATTGTCCTGCATATGTGAAAAAGGAGACAGTAACACCGAAAGAAGCAGCAGAAATTATAAGAACTGCAAATGGCAAAGTTGTTTTAGCACACCCAGTAGCGTATGTACATGAAGATAATTTAACAGATGAAGATATTTTAGAAATAATAAAAGATATGAAACCAGATGGATTAGAAGCAAATTACTTATATGTAGACCGTAATGATAATAAGATTAATGAAATAGAAAAGTGGAATAAGTTTGCAAAAGAAAATAATTTATTTGTAACAGTAGGTTCTGATTTTCACAATAAAGATGGAATTCGTCCAGAAATAGGCTTTTTAAATACAGATTTAATTTTAGAAGATAAAGTAATAGATGAAATTATAATCAATTTAGAAAAATAATATTAAATTTTACTAAAAATATAATAAAAGATTAAAATTAATTAATAATTTTAGTCTTTTTTTTATTTGCATTAAATATTATTAAAGTAATTAAAAATTAAAGTGGTGATAATTTATGAGGAAAAAAAGATTAAGAAAAAAGCAAAAGATTAAGAAAAAAGTTAATATAAAAAGGCTAGAGAAAAGTGGTAATTTAACAAGAAAAAAAAGAATGAAAGTAGCTTTAATTACTTCATTTTGTATAATGACTTTACTTGCTACTAGAATAGGATATATTCAATTTGTAAAGGGAAGCGAGCTTGAATCTCTGGCATATGTTCAGCAGACATTAGACAGAAAAATTAATCCTAAAAGAGGAACTATATATGATGCCACAGGAAAAAATATACTTGCAGTTAGTAGTACAGTAGAAACAATAACAGTAAATCCAGTAAATATTAGTAAAGAGGATAAAGAAAGAGTTGCAAGGGTTTTATCTGAAATTTTTGAAGTGGATTATGAGAAGACATTAAAGAAAGTTTCGAGAAAGAGTGCTATAGAAACAATTGCAAAAAAGGTAGATAGGGAAAAGGCAGATAAATTAAGAGTTTGGATGGATGATAATAATATAACTAAAGGAATTAATATAGATGAAGATACAAAAAGATATTATCCATATAATAGTTTAGCTTCACAAATAATAGGATTTTGCGGAAGTGATAATCAAGGTTTAGATGGAGTAGAAGCTATTTATGATAATGAATTAAAGGGAGAAACAGGCAAAATAGTTAAAATGACAGATGCAAAAGGTGGAGATATTGTAAAAGAAGGAGAAGATTATGTAGAAGCTATTGATGGAAATGATTTGATTTTAACAATAGATTCAACAATTCAAGGAATTGCAGAAAAATATTTAAAAGAAGCATGTATTGATAATGTATGTACAGATGGTGGAAATATTGTTATTATGAATCCTAAAAACGGAGACATTTTAGCAATGGCAGGTTATCCAGATTATAATTTAAATACTCCTTATGAAGCAAATACAGAAGAATTAAAAAATGAATGGGATACTATGTCACAAAGTGATAAAACAAAAAATCTACAAGCAATGTGGAGAAATAAAGCTATTTCTGATACATATGAGCCAGGTTCAACATTTAAATTAATTACAGCATCAGCATCTTTAGAAGAAGGGATAACCCAGACTGATAAAGAAGGAGAATTTTGCTGTACACGGAGGAATTGAAGTTGCTGGAGTTAGAATAAAATGTTGGAGATACTATAGGCCACATGGTTCAGAAAGTTTAAGACAAGGACTAATGAATTCTTGTAATCCAGTGTTTATAGGTTTAGGACAGAAACTTGGAGTTACAAAATATTATGAATATTTAAGAAAATTTGGTTATTTAGATAGAACAGGAATAGACCTTCCAGGAGAAGCAAAAGGAATATTTTTAGCAGAAAATAAGGTTGGACCTGTAGAACTTCGGAACTATTGCATTTGGACAGAGATTTGAAGTTACACCACTTCAAATGGTAACAGCAGTATCAACTATTGCAAATGGTGGAACTCATGTTACACCTAGAGTTGTAAAACAGATTGTAGATAGTAAAACAGGTGAAGTAAGAAATATAGAAACTAAAAAACAAGATGGAGTTATTTCTAAAAAGACATCAGAAGATGTTCTTAGTATGATGAAAAGTGTTGTAGCAGAAGGAACAGGAAAAAATGCAAAAGTTGAAGGATATTCTATAGGAGGAAAAACGGGAACATCAGAAGATGGAGTAAATACAGGAAAATATGTAACATCTTTTATTGGTGTTGCTCCAATAGAAGATCCAGAAGTTGTAGTTTTAGTAACATTATATAATCCAACTGGAGAAGGAGGACACCAAGGAGGTGGTGTCGCAGCACCAGTAGGTGGGCAAATTTTTAGTGAAGTATTACCATATTTAGAAGTGCAAAAAGAACAGGCAGGAGAAGAAGACGTGCAAGAAATAGAGGTTCCAGATTTAGTTCGGATTATCAATAAAAGATGCAAAAGAGAAGTTAAAGGAATTGAAGATAGAAATTGAATATAAGAAAGGTGAAGAAGAAATTAGTGAATCAGAAGTTATAATAAAAGAGCAATTTCCAAGGCCGGGGATTAAAATGAAAAAAGGAAATAAAGTGACTGTAGAAATATAGTGAGGCTAATAAATTAAAAAATAAACCAAAAATTTCTATACAAAACTAAAATTTAGTTATATAATATATTCGCGAAATTATAAATGTAAGGAGAGAAGTCTATGGAATTAAAAAAAGTATTAGCAGGATTAGAAGGATTAAAGTTAAAAGGTTCATTAGACATAGATATAAATAATTTAGATAGTGATTCAAGAAACATAAGCGAAGGTGATATGTTTCTTGCTATAAAAGGATTTGATGTAGATGGTCATGACTATATAAAAGATGCTATTGCAAAAGGAGCAAAAGTAATACTTGCTCGGAACAGATATAGATAAAAAAATTATAAAGGAAATTCCAGATGATGTAACAATAGTATTATCTGAGAATACAAGACACGCTTTGGCAATTTGTGCATGTAACTTTTATAAAAATCCATCTAAAAATGTTAAATTAATAGGAATAACAGGAACTAAGGGAAAAACCACTACTTCTTTTATGACAAAAGCAATTTTGGAAAAAGAAGGAAAAAAAGTCCGGATTAATTGGAACAATTGCATGTTATATAGGAGATAAAAAATTAGAAGATAGTGATAGAACAACACCAGAAAGTATAAAATTACAAAAGATGTTTAGACAAATGGTTGATGAAGGCTGTGAGGCAATAGTAATGGAAGTATCTTCACAAAGTCTAAAATTACATAGAGTAGATGGATGTGAATTTGATATTGCTGTATTTACTAATTTTTCTGAAGATCATATAAGCGAAAAAGAACATCCAGATATGGAAGATTATTTTAATTCAAAATTAAAATTATTTAAAATGTGTAAAACAGGATATGTAAATGCAGATGATTTACATACAGCTAAGATAGCAAAATTACTTCCAGACAATGATATAATTACTTATGGTATTGATAATTATTGTAACTTTTTAGCAAAAGATATAACAATTACAAATTCATATGTAGATTTTAAAGTTAAATTAGGAACTAGAAATGAAAGAGTAAAAACATTTATACCAGGAAGATTTAGTGTATATAATTCACTTGCTGCAATATCTATAGGTCTTAAACTTGGATGTAGTCCAGAAAATATAAAAGAAGCATTATTAGAAGTAAGAGTTCCAGGAAGAAGTGAACTTGTAGATAATAAAAAAGAACTTACAATAATGATAGATTACGCACATTCACCAGAAAGTTTAGAAAATATTTTAAATGCAGTTAAATCATATACAAGAGGAAAAGTAATTTGCGTTTTTGGATGTGGTGGAGATAGAGATTCTACTAAAAGACCTATTATGGGAGAAATATCTGGAAGAATTGCAGATTATACAATTATTACATCTGATAATCCACGTACAGAAGACCCAGAAAAAATAGTTAATCAAATTGAAGAAGGAATAAAAAAGACTAATGGAAAATATGTATGTATTGTAGATAGAACCCAAGCAATGAAACACGCAGTACAAATAGCTAAGAAAAACGATATAGTAGTTTTAGCAGGTAAAGGACATGAAACATATCAAATAATAGGGCATGAAAAATATCCTTTTGATGAAAAAGAGATAATAAAAGAAATTATCGACGAACAAAAATAAATACAAAATTAGGAGGAAGAAATGGAATTTCATATAAAAATAGTATTGCTTTCTTTCGCAATAAGTACAATACTTGGATTAATTATAATACCAATATTAAGAAGATTAAAAGTAGGTCAAATAGAAAGAGATGATGGACCATAGTCACATTTAAAAAAGCAAGGTACACCAACGATGGGTGGAATTATTATTGCAACTACAATTTTTATAGTATGTACATATTTGTATATTGATTATTCTAAAACAGAAATAAATGTTGCTAAAAACATATTACCATTATTGTTTGTTACAATTGGATTTGGATTAGTAGGATTTGTGGACGATTTTAAAAAGTTAGTATTAAAAAATACTAAAGGATTAAAGCCAATTTATAAAATGCTTGGATTGTTAATAATTGCAGTAGCATATACCTTATTTTTAACTAATGTATTAAAAATAGGAACAGATACATATATTCCATTCTTAAAAATATATATTAATATGCCTATATGGATTTATATACCATTTGCAATTTTTGTTTTACTTGGTACAACAAATGCAGTTAATTTAACAGATGGTATAGACGGATTATCTACAACAGTAACTACTATAATACTTGCATTTTTTACAGTTGTTGGAATTATATTAGGTGTTAAGGAAATTGTTATAATTGGTGCATGCCTTGTAGGTAGCTGTTTAGGATTTTTACTATTTAATTTACATCCAGCTAAAGTATTTATGGGAGATACACGGGTCTTTACTTCTTGGTGGAGCAATTGCAGGAATAGCATTATACTTAAAAATGCCTATTATATTAATAATAGTAGCTCTTATTCCAGTAATAGAAACAGTATCTGTAATTATGCAAGTTACATTCTTTAAAAAGACTGGAAAAAGAATCTTTAAAATGGCACCTATACATCATCATTTTGAATTATCTGGATGGAGCGAGAATAGGGTGGTTTCAGTTTTTAGTATAATAACACTAATTTTATGCGTAATAGGAATTAATGCTATTTAAAAATTGTCAAAAGGGACGGGTTAAAATGACAATTTTTAAAAAACTTTAATAGATATTTTAAATTAAGAAAAAATTGTCATTTTAACCCGTCCCTTTTGACAATTTTTTTATCAGGAGGTTACAAATGCAAAAAAAACCAAATAAAGTAAAAAAAGTATCAAAATTTGTTAATAATCAGTTTGACTTTTTGCTATGTATAACTATACTTTTGTTATTAGCATTAGGAATTATAATGGTTCTTTCAGCAAGCGCCCCTTCTGCACTTGCAAGTGAAAATGATAGTTATGCATTTGTAAAAAAACAGGCAGGATTTGCAGTACTTGGAATTGCTTTAATGTTTATAATATCAAAAATTGATTATAGATTTTATAAAAAATATTATTGGATGATTTATTTTGTTTCATGGGCGATACTTTTGTTAGTTGTTGTTCCTGGAATAGGTAAAAGTGTAAAAGGTGCTACAAGATGGATAAACTTAGGATTTGGACAATTTCAACCATCAGAAATCACCAAAATTGGGTTAATTATATTTTATGCAGGATATTTATCTGACCATAAAGATGATTTGAAATACTTTTTTAAAGGTTTTGTAAAACCATTTTTATTCTTAGTTCCGCCTATTGGGATATTGTTTTTAGTTCAGAATCACCTTAGTGTATCTTTAGTAATTGGAAGTATTACAGCAGTAATGATGCTTATGGCAGGAGCAAGAGTTTTGCATTTTGTGCAGGGTGCAGGAGTGCGGAATAAGTCGGAGGACTACGGATTACTTGGAGTACTACAAATGACAGGAAAAGGTGGATTTAGATTAGACAGAATTGCAACATTTTTTGACCCATGGGCAGATGCACAAGGTACAGGATATCAGGTTGTGCAAAGTTTATATGCTATTGGTTCAGGAGGTTTATTTGGTGTAGGATTAGGAGAAAGTAAGCAAAAGTTTTTATATATACCAGAACCACATAATGACTTTATTTTTTCAATATTATCAGAAGAATTAGGATTTATTGGGTGTATAGTAGTAATTATTTTATTTGCAATTTTTATATGGAGAGGAATATTAATTGCAATGAAAGCACCAGATATGTTTGGAAGTTTAATTGCAGTTGGTGTAACATCTTTAGTTGCTGTTCAAGCAATAATAAATATAGCCGTAGTAACAGCATCTATACCAACAACAGGTATGCCACTACCATTCTTTAGTTATGGTGGAACAGCACTTTTAATTTTACTATGTAGTTGTGGTATTTTGCTTAATATATCAAGGGCAGGTTCAAAAGTTTAGCATGTTTTGTTAATGTATGGGAGATGTAAATGAAAATATTTACATCTTTTGTTACTAATTTTGGAGTATAATTTAAAATTGATTGTATAAAGTTTTAGTATATAGTATGAAATTTCTATAGTGTGAGCCTTAAAATAAACTGTCTAAAATGTTGAATATTTAATAATAAATAAGTTATAGGGGGGAATATATTTGAAAGTAATTATAGCAGCTGCTGGTACAGCAGGACATATTAATCCAGGGTTATCGATTGCAAATAAAATAAAAGAAAAAAATAAAGATGCTGAGATAATTTTTATAGGTACAAATAGAGGATTAGAAAATGATTTAGTTCC
>JAGATI010000203.1 GCA_017621295.1 Clostridia bacterium
AAAAGATTCTATTGAAAATAATGATTGCTATAAATTATTCTATAATGGTGATAAACCTATAGGAAAAGAAAAAGATTTACAATTGATGTTTAGACTAGTATGCTATGGTTCTTCATTTGATATAAATAGTGAGGTAAATAATGGGAGAGGACCTGTAGATTATAAAATTTCAAAAGGTGCTTTTGATAGTTCATTAATTGAATTCAAGTTAGCCAAAAGTTCAAAATTAAAACAAAATTTAAAGAAACAATTAGATATATATAAGAAAGCAAACAATACAGAATATGGTATAAAGGTTATAATATATTTTTCAGAAAATGAATATAAGAGAGTTAATAGTGTATTAGAAGAATTAGAATTAACAGATGATCCAAATACAATTTTAATAGATGCAAGGAAAGATAACAAAATATCAGCATCTAATGAAAAATAATAAAAGGAGGAACTTTATGAGTAATAAAGAAATAGCGATGCAACCAGAAGAATCATACAAAATAATTAGAAATAGTGTACTAACAGCACAATCAAAAGTATATACGGTTGTAAACTCTGCAATGGTACAAGCATATTGGGAGATAGGGCAAGAAATACATAAAGCATGTGGAGAAAATGACAGAGCAGAATATGGTAAAAAACTATTACAATATTTATCGGAACAATTAACTAAAGAATTTGGAAAAGGGTTTACAGTTGCAAATTTGAAAAATATGAGACAATTTTATCGTACTTTTCCAATTCGCCAGACACTGTCTAGCGAATTGAGTTGGTCACATTATAATTTATTAATGAGAATTGAAGATGATAAAGCAAGAGAATTTTATGCTATTGAAAGTTCTAAAGCAAATTGGAGTGTAAGACAATTGAAGAGGCAAATAGGAACATTTTATTATGAAAGATTATTAGCAAGTCAAGATAAAGAAAGTGTTGCAAATGAAATAGGATTACCAGAAAAAGTAGAACCTAAAAATATTATAAGAGATCCTTATGTATTAGAATTTTTAGGTTTAGAAGGAAATACAAATTTTTATGAAAAAGATTTAGAACAAGCAATAATAGACCATTTACAAAAGTTTCTGTTAGAACTTGGAAGAGGATTTTCATTTGTAGCAAGACAACAGAAAATAACATTTGATGGCAGACATTTTTTTATTGATTTAGTATTTTACAACTATATATTAAAATGCTTTGTAATAATAGATTTGAAATTAGGTGATTTGACACATCAAGATTTAGGACAAATGCAAATGTATGTGAATTATTATACAAGAGAAATGATGAATGAAGGAGATAATCCACCAATAGGAATTGTATTATGTGCAGATAAAAGCGACCAAGTTGTAAAATATACTTTACCAGAAGATAATAATCAAATATTTGCTTCAAAATATAAGTTATATCTACCTACAGAAGAAGAGTTTAAGAAAGAGTTGAATTTAGATAATTATGTAAAAAAAGATGATGATGAAATAAAACAATAGAAAATTATGTAAATTTTGAATTTGACAGATTTACAATAATATGTTACAATTAAAAACATAATTTAAGAGTTTACCTAGAAGTAATAAACTTTGAGCGGTAAAGGGTAACAAAATAAAAATGTTACTTACACTTATAAAGTAAGATATATAAAGTCTTGCAAAGGAGTCTTAAAAGATTCTTTTGCGAGGCTTTTTTGATAGGAGGAAAAGGTATGGAAATTAAAATAGAAAATAATTTAAGTGCAAATGAATATAACAATTTGAGAAGTACAGTTGGTTGGGATACAAAAGATATAGATGTAGTGAAAAATGCAATAAAAAATAGTATAATTATAAAAAAGGCAACTTTTAAAGATAAGACTATTGGAATGGCAAGAGCAATAGGAGATGGGATATATTATTTAATAGTTGATGTATTAGTTGATCCAGAATATCAAAACAATGGTATAGGTAAAAAACTTATTGAAGAGATAGAAAAAGAAGTTGAAAATAAAACTAAAAAAGGACAGAAATGCAGTATAAATTTAGTATCAATAAGTGGCAAAGAAGAATTTTATGAAAAATGTGGATTTAAGAAAATACCATTTGACTATACAGGATATGGGATGATAAAAAGAATTGAAAAGGGAGTTGAATAATGTGAATGCAAGAGATGAATTGAAGCTAGTTTTTCCAACAGAAGAATACAAAGAACAAATAGAAGAATATTTAAAAGAGCATTTTGAAGCAGGAGAATATGAATTAGCTGGAGATGGAGGATTAGATAGAATAAAAAATTTTGATAATTGGTTAGTAAAAATAAAAAATGATTTATTAGAAGAAACGATACAAGAAAACAGAATGCCAGCAACACTATTTTTAGGAGTTAGAAAATCAGATAACAAAGTCATAGGAACTATACAAATAAGACATAAATTAAATGAAAGTCTATTAAAAAACGGTGGACATATTGGAGATGGTGTAAGACCATCAGAAAGAAGAAAAGGATATGCAACAGAGATGATTAGACTAGCATTAGAAGAATGTAAAAAAATAGGTATAGATAGAGTTTTGATGGTTTGCTATAAAGATAATATTGGATCAAGAAAAAGCATTATAAATAATGGTGGAGTTTTAGAAAATGAAATACCAACTGAAGATGGAAAAATAGACCAAAGATATTGGATAAGTTTAAAGAAAAGATATGCAGATAGGAATGTAGGTAGAAAAGCAAATAAATCAAAACAGAAAGTAATGTCAGTAAAAGAAAAATATTTTATAGGAGACATATATTTCTATAATTTTATCGAAGTTGAAGACAAGATTGTGATACCAAATGGTAAGTGCATAATGGATAATAATTATAAATGGTTAGAATTCTATGATTATAATTCAAAAGTAAAATTAACAGCAATTTATGATGAAAATAATAAAATAATAGAATGGTATTTTGATATAGCAAGAGAAATTGCAAGAATTTACAAATAAATATTTAAAAATTATGATGGGAGATGAGTAAAATGCCAAAACTTATATTAATATGTGGACCACAAGCTGTAGGAAAGATGACAGTTGGGCAAGAATTAACTAAGATAACAGATTTAAAACTATTTCATAATCATATGACAATAGAGCCGTTATTAAAAATTTTTTCACACAAATCAAAAGAATTTAAAGAATTAAATAGCTTATTTAGAAGAGAAATTTTTAAAAAATTTGCAAATAGTAGTGAATATGGATTAATATTTACATATGTATGGGCTTTTAATATGCAAGAAGATTGGGATTACGTTCAAAATATATTAGATATATTTGAAGAACATTGCGGAGAAACATATATTGTGGAATTAGAAGCTGATATAAATGAAAGAGTTTCAAGAAATAAAACAGAAAATAGGCTACAAAATAAGCCAACTAAAAGAAATATAAAATGGAGTGAACAAGAATTATTAAATAGTGTAAATAAGTATAGATTAAATTCAGAAGATGGCGAAATAAAACATAAAAATTATATGAGAATAAACAACACTAATCTATCAGCGGAAGTTGTTGCAAGGATGATAAAAGATGAATTTGAATTATAGAAATGAGGAAAGAAAAATGAAGTATTTTAAAAAAGTATTAGGAGATAGAATATATTTATCTCCAAGAAATATAGAAGATGTAGAAAAATTTACAGAATGGATGAATGATTTTGAAGTAACAGATTACACTGGAAGAAGCGGGCAGGTTATGTCATTAGAGGGAGAAAGAAAATACTTACAAGAAGATTCAAATCCAGAGGCTACTTTTTCAATTATAACTTTAGATGAAGATAAATTAATTGGAACAGTTGGATTAGAAAGAATTGATCACACGAATAGAACAGCAACATTAGGTATTTTTATTGGAGAAAAGGAATATTTAAGTAAAGGATATGGAACAGAAGCTATACAACTATTGTTAGATTATGGTTTTAATTATATGAATTTACATAGTATTAAATTGCACCTAATGAGTTTTAATGAAAGAGCTTTAAAGTGTTACAAAAAATGTGGTTTTAAGGAAACAGGAAGAATTCGTGAAAATAGATTTATTAATGGTAAATATTATGATACTATAGCTATGGATATTTTAGAAAATGAATTTAGCGAAAGCTATATAAGAAATAAAAATATAAAATAATCCTCTATAATAATTCTAATATGCCTTTTAAAAATAAGTCAAGGTTAAATGCATGTGCTATCGCACAACCTTAACTAAATTTTAAAAGCACATTATTTTTTAATTAAGAGGATTTAAGGATAAGTATATTTAATTAAGTAGACATAAGTGCTATTGGAATATAAAATACCTCATTAGAAATGAGGGCAGGAAAGCGGTATTAACATATCGCCTATACACATTGAAGGGCAAGCCTTCAAGACTTAATAAAGAAACAAAAATTTTAAGCAAATATGATGCAGAAATTCACCGAGTGAACTGGTTCAAACCCGCTATTCTTCGTTAAAATTAAAAATAGTGAACTAAAAATTTGAAAAAGTTCACCGAGTGTACTCCATTTTTATAAAGTAAGTTCACTAAGTGAATGTGAAAAAAATAAAAAGTTTTCAAGTAGAACAAGTGAACTAAATCTAAATTGTATTAGTACACCGAGTGAACTTGCAACTTTGAATTATATTATTTTTAGTTCACTTAGTGTACTTATTAAAAATCATATTAGAAATAGAAAATAGGGAATAAAAAGGGAATTGATTTTGTAAAACTGCGATAATATAATGGTAGCATGAAAAGAAAGAGCAAAGAGATTAGAAAAATTCTAGTTTTTTTGTTCTTTTTCTTTTCAAATTTAAAGAAAAGGAGCAATTTCATGCTACATGATTATAATATTGAAATTAATAATTCTAACAACTTAAAAGATAATACTATGCTAAATTGTAGCATGGAATTATCACTCTTAAATAACTTGTTTAGAGAAAACTTAATAACAGAAGCGGAATATCAAGAAATTAAAAGAAAAATCCTAAAATATTACAAACTTTTATAATTTCAATTTACTTTTAAGGGTAAAAATGGTATAAATGTTATATAAGTTTTATCTCTAGGCGGAATGGAGGTTTAAATGGAAATTCAAGTCATAGAGAAAACAAACGGAAGAATCAACAGAGTAACAGGAACAACAATTAAAGAAAGATTAAGAGTATGTGCATATTGTAGAGTAAGTACAGATAATGAGGAGCAATTAAATAGTTATCAATCACAATTAAAGTATTATGATGAAAAAATAAATAGTAAATCAGAATGGCAATTTGCTGGAATATATGCAGATGAGGCTATAAGTGGAACATTAGATTTTAAAAGAACAAACTTTATGAAAATGATACAAGATGCAATGGAAGGTAAAATTGACATGATACTAACAAAATCAATATCAAGATTTGCTAGAAACACATTAGATACTTTAAAATATGTGAGAATGCTAAAAGAGAAAAATGTTGCAATACTATTTGAAGAAGAAAATATCAATACAGGTTCAGGACAAGGAGAGCTCGTTTTAACATTGCTAAGTGCAATGGCACAACAAGAAAGCGAAAATATATCTTCACATGTTCTATTAGGATTAAAAATGAAAAAAGATAGAGGAGAGTTAATTGGCTATAATGGTTGCTATGGCTATAATTACAATCTTGAAACAAAAGAAATAACAATCAATGAAGAAGAAGCAAATATTGTAAGGTATATGTTTGAAAGATATGTAGAAGGACTTGGTTCAAGTACAATAGCAAAAGAACTAACTGCAAAAGGAATAAAAACTCCAAAGGGGTGCAATAAAATGGTGCGAATCAACCATAAGAGGAATTTTAAAAAATGAAAAATATATTGGAGATGTGCTAATGGGAAAAACATTCACAATAGATCCAATATCACATAAAAGATTAAGTAATTTAGGAGAAGTAGACAAGCATTATCTAAAAGAACATCATGAGCCAATTATAAGCAAAGAACTATTTGATAGAGTTCAAGAAATTAGAACTAAGAGAGCAGGCAACAGAGAAACAGGAAGAAGAAATGATAACTATAGTAAAAAATATCCTTTTAGTAGCAAATTATATTGTGGCTTTTGCGATAGTCTACTTACAAGAAGAAATTGGAATGCCAATAGAAATTGTGCAAAAGCAGTATGGCAATGTATTAAAAGAGCAAAACATGGAAAAGAAGAATGCCCACATTGTAAAGCAATACCAGAAGAAATACTAGAAGATTGTTTTGTACAAGGATATAGAATACTCTGTAATGACAATAGAAAAGTAGTAGAAAACTTTTTAGAAAAAATAGAAAATATCTTAAAAGAAAATACTACAGAAACAATGGTAACAAAACTAGAAAATAACAAAGAAAAAATAAACAAGAAACTTGCGAATTTATTAGAGTTAAATTTAGAAGGCAAAATCAATAAAGAGCAATATATAGAAAAATTTGACAACTTAAATATAGAATTATTTAAAATAGAAAATAAAATTGAAAGCCTTCTAAAAGAAACAAACAGAACAGAAAGCATTAAACTAAGATTAAACAAGTTTAAAAGTTTATTTAAAAATATAGATAAAATAGCCCAATTCGATAAAGATGTGTTTGAATGTTTAATTGATAAAGTAGTAATAGGAGAAACATTAGAAGATGGCACAATAGAACCATATACAATAAGGTTTATTTGTAAAAATGGAACAGAAATAAATTGCAAAGATAAATTTACTGCTACAAGCAATAAACAACATTCAAATAATACTGCAACTAGAGAGAAACAACACACGGCGGAGCAGTAGATATATTAATATATGATACAAAAGCAAAAGAGTACCTTGATTATGGCTCAGAAATTTTAGATTATAGCACAAATGAATGCTACTATCATAATGAAAAAATAAGTGATAAGGCAAGGCAAAACAGAGAAATATTAAGAAAAATTATGATGAGTGTTAGTGATAAAATCAAATTAATGAAAAAT
>JAGATI010000204.1 GCA_017621295.1 Clostridia bacterium
AAGGGCGAGAGACATGTCTACACTCATTCTAGATAACTTACCTTGATTTACATTCGAAATTTTAATTTTACTCATAATTTTTAATTGTTTTGTTTATGTTAATATAATTCAAATATAGTTTAGAAGTTGCAAAATTTTATTTAATTCTTGTTAAATATGGTTATATGCAATTAAAACAAAAGAAGATGCTACATATATAATGTAACATCTTCACCATTGCAAATTTACACGAAAAGAGTTTTAAGTATGTTATTATGATAATTCCTTCAATTTTTCATATTTCCCTGTATTTAGGCAACAATTCTTATATTTCTTACCTGAACCACAAGGACAAGGTTCATTTCTTCCAATCTTCTTATATTCCCTAACTTTAGTTTTTGTCTTTGAAACAAACATATTATGTATATTGGCAATACCCCCAGATACTACAGCAGCATCACCTTTATGTTGATTAATAGAAGCTTCATTTAGATTTTGCAAATGCTCAACTTGTTCTGGATTAGGATTAGTAACATCTGCCATAATTCCATCCATTAATGAAGCATTGTTAGATCTTACAGCTTCTACAAGGTTATTGTTTTCCATAAATCTTTTTATATTATATTGTATTTTTTTTCAATATTTTCAAATTCAACTTTCATTAACTTAAGCCATGCCAATATATTTTCTTTGTTGTATGTTTGTTCTGACAACCTATTCAATATATATGACATATTTGTCACTAAATGTTGAATTTCTATCTTATCTTTTACATCTTTACTTAATTCTATCATAATATACATTAAAGAGTGGTCACATGACCACTCTTTCATATATATGTTTAGAATGGTAGATCATCATCCTCTGCTGGTGGAACACCTAAATCAGTATGTGCGCTACTTGCAGTATCATATATCTTAGTATTATTTGCTTTAGCGTTATCTACCTCCTTCTTAGCTTCCTCTGTAATAGCAGCAGGTGCATTCATAACTGTTTGTGGATCATTACCATCAAGAACAATCTTAATCCACTTATTGATACGTTCTGTTGCCTCTGGCGACCATGGCTTATATCCAACTTCCTCATCAAGGTCAGGACAGAATGTCTTAATTTCCTCAATTACTCTCTTATAGATTTCACCAAGCTTCTTAGTATTGTCATTTGACTTAATTTCTGCTTCAGCTGCTTTACGTTTTTCAGGATCCTTCTCCTTCCAAACTCCAGTTGTCATAGCATCAACATACTCATCAAGAACCCTTTGTTCTTCTTCAGTAAGAAATGGCTTACCATCAGGATAAGTACAACTTACAATATCCTCTGTAATTTCAGATGTAGAATAAGAAATTTCTCTTGTCTTACGATCTGGTTGCTTTGGATCATCAGGTCCTGGAGTAACCTCCAAGTCAATTGCACGTCCAAATAAGAAGTCCATTACAGGAATTTTTGCCTTCTTATCTGATGTAGGCATTTGTTTTGCATTGATAGCCTCCCAAATAAACTTAGGACACTTCCACAACATATACTTACCTACCAACTCTGGCTGGTTATTGTCCTCCATTACCTGAATTGTCACATAACGAGCAAATCGCTTGTCAAATAAGCCCTTACCACCATTGGCCTTTGTATCAGCCTGCGCTTTAAGAATTGGATCTGTTGAAAAATGACAAGCCTTCCATGCCTTAAACATAGGACAATTCTTATCATTGTTAGTTAGAGATGATACAACTGTAAGGTAACCTTCATTATCTTGAATTGTATAAGTTTGCTGTTCAAGAACTGATCTCTTAAGGTTACGGGGTGCATAAATAATCTTAATCTGTGAACGATAGATTCCATCATCAGATTTAGATTCACTTGGTCGGCAATGATAGATGTTAGGATTGCCATTTGATGAAGTTGATGTTTGTGGATTGTTTACATCAAGGTCTTTAGGGTCGAAGCCCAAAATGTCGTTTTCTAAATTTTCGTTACTCATAATTGTCAAATTTACTGTTAATTTTAATGTTCAAATTTATTGTTTAATTTATGTATAAAATATAGAACTGTTATTGCTAACAATTCAAACTTTTGTCAAATTTTTTGTTAAATGTTATGTCAAATTATTATATATATTACATTAATCCCAAAGTATTTGGTACTTTACCGTTTGTCAATGTCTTTGGTGAATTTATGTTTGCCATTTGTGTTGTTGGTGAACCTACAGTTATTATAGTACCATATATGTTTGCATTTCTTACATAATAGTCTATAGCGGCTGCAAGTCTTTGTGCTAATGGTTCAGATATAGATTCATTTATAGACTTTCCAAATTGTTTTGCTATATCATTTCCAACAGACGTAGCTGTTGGAAATGTACTCTTCAATGCATGTTCAAATGCTGTTGGAAATGTCTCATCAAATGCTTTCTTTATTTCTTTGAACAACTTTTCTTGATTTAGCATCTTAACGTTTAAAAATCCAAGCTGCAAATTCTGTAAGACTGCCCTTTATATCATTTAGAATCTTATCTTCAAAATTACCAAGTGGCTGGATTACAGTATCTACATACTCGTCTACAATTTTATCAATCTTACCACGTTCATCTTCTGTAAGCAATGATGATGGTTGTACAATCTCTTGTTTTTGCTCCTCTGGTTCATTTGCTTCATCATAAATTCTGTCAATTGAATCAATAAGATTACTAAGGAAGTTCTCACCAAAGAATGCACTTACAAATGGATTGTTAAGTCCAACTTCAATTGCTTCTACAGCTTTATCATGACCTTCTTTAGTAGTAAGATCATATACATCTACTTTATCTTTAGAATTTGTATTTGTCAAATTTTCAAGCAAATCTTTTAATAGTTCGTTCATAATTATTTACCTCTCTATATATTAATAAGTTTATATATTTAATAATAATTTATATATTTGACATATATATGTGGAGTTGGAGGGATTCGAACCCTCGTATCTCAGATTATATTATATATCTAAGAGCAAATAGCCAAGTCAACCCCTATGTCAAATACATGTATTGTTGGGCATGCTAATGGATTCTTAATATAGTCATCTACACTCTTATATGCATGTTTATACAGTCTATTCTGATATCCATGTATGATAAATGTGTTGATACAAGGCTTACCGTTAAAATATGATCTAGCATTGTCATCTAACAAATTTGCAAGTTCATACCATATCATAAGACTTCCAATGTTTAAATGAACATCAAATACAATATCTCTATTGACATCCGTCTTAATGTTCCATTTACCATTACCATTATATATTATCATGACTATATTTCGTAAGTCATCATCTGTTTTATAGTTAGCATATTTCATATATGAAACTAAAGCACAATCATATTCATCAGTATAGTCAATATATCCAATATTTGTCAATATATCATTTATTGCAGTTCTTATGTCTTTAGATAACTTAGATCTAAACAATGAAGACATCTTATGATAAGAATGCCTTATGATATCATATGCATGTATATCACATGTTATGTTTGGCCTACCAACACAATATCTTACTGACATATATATTAAGTCCTCTTCATATGAGGATAGTTTATTTGCTTGTCGTTTCATATATGTATAAAATTAATTATTTGCTTTGCTTCTTTATTTGTCTTATAAGTGCATCAGTTTGTGCTTTTTGCTTAGCAATATTAGCAGCATTTATAGAATCAGTCTTATTACGTTGCTTTATATACTCATCAGTCTGCTTACCAAACTTATTGTACATACGAATCTGATTAGCATAATCTGTAGTATCTCTAACTAAAGCTTTAACTTGACTGTCTAATGAAGATATCATACTGTCTTTAACAGTAACTTCTGTTGACAACTTATCTATCTTTACACTTCTATTACAAGATTGTGTACATTTATTTAAGCTGAACATCAATAAAACTACTAATAATATGTTCTTCCAATTTTTCTTTATCTTATTCATCTCTATATTGTCACATTATAATATTTAGTTATAATAACAACTTTAATGCTTAATGTCAGAATTTCCAAAACCTGTTTCTCCACGCTGAGAATCATTCATAGCTTCTTCATATTCCTCTTGTGTCATATTTTCAAACTTTTCACCCCTTTCAATTACTTCTATAACCATTTGTGAAAATTTGTCACCACAATAAAATCTTCCATTGACACCTTGTTTTGTATATGATGCTGACAGATGACATATTCCAGCATAATCTTCATCTACAACACATGCACGAGTGTCCCATCCTCTATTACCCATACCTGACTTATTATAGAATATCCCAGCAGTATCATGACTTAGACAAACATGAATTCCAGAACATATAAGTAAATGATCAGAAAACTTACATTCAATTCCAGGTATTCCAAGTTCATCAAATATGAGATAGTTGTCTACAAATTTAAATATCTTTTCATCTTCATTCTTTGAATTTCTAATATAATTAGAATCCAATGCAAGATATAGCATCAATATGTTTTCAATATTTTCTTCAACAACAGAACGTCCATACTTAGAAGCTACGTATGTACTAAGAATGCTTATAATATCATTCATTTCATCATCTGACTTCTTATATGATTTCTTAAATGCATTCAATGCTTTATGCTTTTGTGTTGTTGTCTTCAAATTAGGTACATAAAAATCATACCCTGCTGCTGAATAGTTTGTTGTTGGATCAATGCCAAATTCGTTCCATCCTCGTAAGTTCTTCATTTTTCAAATTTTAATATGATTATTTATTAAATTTAATATAGATACTTTTTTATCATTTTTCAATATATAAATGATACATAGATACTTTTTATCATTTTTCAATATATAAATGATACATAGATACTTTTTTATCATTTTTCAATATATAAATGATGTATAATATTGGTTCTTTATTTTTAATATATATATCATTATTAATATAGTAATTGATGAAAGAACTTTCACAATTTTTGACAGAAAGGTTATGTGATGAATCTCTATATAATGAACAATGTGAATCATATCTTGTAGAGAAATATGATTCACATGATAAAATCATACAAGAAGGTGTATTGAAATGGATAAAGAGCTTTTGGAAAAGAACAACACAATTTGTAAGCAATTGGATAAATAGAGGTGGCAAAAAGGTAAATGTGGGTAGAAATGATGGTAAAGTTAAGATAAGCAAAC
Organism: Clostridia bacterium; assembly: GCA_017621295.1. Next base: position 5,134 of record JAGATI010000204.1, read on the forward strand.
CAGCAACACAAACATACTTTGACATACATGCTACATTTAATGATGCAAATAATGAAGGAAAAATAAAGTCTGAACTATATCCATATACAAAAAAGTATCTTGACAAATATCATGTATCACTTAGACCAAATGGAATAACTGAGAATACATGGAATAAAATGTCAGAGGTGGACATTATATTTGAACCAAACAACGCATTTATAAACGAGAAATATCCAATATTCAATATGCTATATTCTGAACATATACATTTCTATGACAAATACATACATATATTTGCTATAGAAATGTCATCAATAGCTAAAGGTGTAACAAAGAAAGAATTGTTCGAATATGCAATAAACAACATAATAAACTTTAAGAAATATGATGGATTGACATTGTCTATGAACAATCCACAACATACAAGTATAATGGAAATATCTCAGTATAAGTATAAGAACTTTATATGGGAAACATTAGAATCAAATGAAAGAGATAAAGCTGATAAAATGCTTATCATGAGATTTAAATAGACAAATAAAGGGAACAACATATGCTGTTCCCTTTTATAATTTAATATATATACTTTTACTGAACTGTAATAATTGCAATTCTATTTGATTCATCTCCAGTAACACCAACACCACTTGCCGATGTAACCTTGATTCCTCTATTTTCAAGATATGTCTTAACTGCTACAGCTCTAGCTTCTGACAATTTTTGATTAAACGTAGTTGTTCCTTCAGGTGATGCAGATGCTACAATTACTACTTCTCCTGTAACTTTATCAAGATTGTTCTTAGCTACATCTGTCAAATCTGACTTACCCTTAGCAAAGGTTACTACATATGTCTTCTCAACAGGTACCTCTTTCACTACCTCTGTAACTGTATTCTTTGTGACAACAACCTTACTAGCAGTTTCAAGCTCTGTAATTCTAGCATTAAGCCTGTCAACCTCTAACTGGTCATACAATACTGGCTTAACAAATGTTCGTGTATCATTAGATGTCTTAAAGTAATGTATAACGCCAACAGTGACCTCAAAGTTTCCGGTATGCTTATTTAGATTAAAATTGTTCATTCCACCCCATACTACAGATGGATTTACTACAACTCCCCAGCCATTTTTCTTATCTACATTAAAATTGAGCTCTGCACCTGCTCGATATGTCATATTGTTTGCATGTACACTAGTTGTCTTATGACCCCAACCAAGACCAGTATATACAATAGGTTCAAAGAAACGTCGTGTGCCATCAAACTTAAACATATTAAGTACATTGAATTTAGCATATCCTGATACATTGATCCAATCAAATGTAGTCTTTGTATTATATGCACCATTGCCTGTACCAATAAGTGTCCTACCTTCAACACCTACACCAAACCAAGGATTGACAAACTTATTAACACCAACAACAACTATCGGAGCCATACTAGTATGACCAGAATAGAAATTGTCAAACGATGTAAGTACACCACCTTGAACTGTAACAGACATGTTGTCAGTAAGCTTACTAGAACCAGTATAATTTAACTGAACAGTCTGTGAAAATACTCCAGTTGCAAATGCAAACATTGCAACCAATACAATAATAAACTTCTTCATTTTCTCTTTACTTTAATTTTATGTTAAACTTAAATTCAAATAATATATAGAACATTATTTGTATAATTTCAAAACTTTTTCATAAATTTGTTGATTTTTACAATCTGATGAGAACGTTTTGTAAAACCATATGTTCGTGAAACACTATTATATTTACCGTTGCCATATGTTGCAATATCTTTTGCTACGTTAAGTACTACGGTATTGTCATTTACTTTTGTCACCTCACATGGAACCAATGCTGAATTGTTTTGGTTATATGATGCTCCCAAACAACAAACTACATAATCCCCTCTATTTACTACATTTCCTAATGCATCTTTCATAATTAAATATTTTATATTTGTTTAAATTTTTTCTGCATACATTAATGTTGTTGTAAAATTGTCATAATGATCAGTATCTATCAACCAGCATTTATATCTTGCATTTTCATCAAAGTTAAAGTTACAATAATTCCTATAGTCAAAATCCCAATTATAAGAATGATTGTTCTTTATATGGTTCAGATATACACCACTATATACTTCTATATAAGCATCTTTATTGCTTAATACTATATCTCTTAATCTTTTTGTCATCACATTGTTGGGTATGAATCCAACAAGTTTCTTCCATTGCACAATAAATTCATCAGATATGTCAATATTTTCATCTAACATCTCTTCAAATGTACACATATTTTGAGGACTAACTTTACGTCTAACTTCTGAATATAGTTGATCTACTGTATCACAATCAACAAAATCTTTAGGATCTAAATCTATCTCAACTTTATATTCAGACTTATAAGTCAACTTATAATTAATTTTGCTCATATTTTGTATTGTCTTGATAATATATGTTGGCGTTTCCTATTTCTCTATCTATATTGTCCCAATTTTCAATTACTCTTACAGCTTCACTTACTATAAATTTTGCTGTACCAACTGGAACATTTTGTCCTATCTTTGCACCATCCACATTGATGTCACCACATAATTCAAAGTCATTAGGTAATCCCATAAGCCACATAGCTTCTCTTGCAGTAAGAAGTCTGTCATCATCATGATGAAGCATTGTCTGTATAGACTTAAATTGTACTGCTGGTGTATTGTCTCCATATTGACATAATGTAGTACTATAAAAGTTCTTACCTTGTGACTTCTTATATTCCGCATGATTTATGAATGCTATTGACTTATCTTTGATTGAACTGTCAATATTACAGTTTTCTATATATTTGCGGAACTCATCATATAAATTATTTTTTGTTATGTACTTTATTAAATCTGCAGGTATCTTATGCCTCCACCCATTACCTTCTCTTTCTTTTATGAAATTCATAAGCATTACATTCAATGGTGACATTGCAAATGGCACATTCAATGTAGTTGCTGATGGTATCTTATTCATATAGTCTCTAACATTGATCATTTTATGTTCATAGTTAAACAATGGTGGCATCTGCTTATAGCAATCAGATATAGTATGCTTAAAGAAGCAAACAAATGTACGTGGGCGTTTCTGTGGATTGTTGTGATATTTTGTATCTGTCTTATAGTACAATATAGAATATCCTGCTTTATATGCTATAGTCTCAAGTTGATTACGTACATGCTCACCTCTGTCTGACATTAAAGTAGGTGCATTTTCAAATATATATGCTTTAGGGCTACAATAATTGAGCACCCATTTAGCTATCCATAGCATATTGCAATTTCTCTTATCTTTAGTGTCATCATTAGCAATAGTAACATTAGACAATCCAGCACATACTGGTACAGCAACAATCAAATCAAGATTTCTAAATATACTTTTGTCAACATTGTCATTACCATTCTTTATATTGTCCATTTTTGCTTCTGATAAGCATATGTCATCAAACATACCATGTTCAAAATGATAATATGGAACATTGCAATTGTTCTTATCTAACCAGTCTAATAGATTGTATTCATTGCCAGCAGATACTATATTTCCATCTTTGTCTTTCTTTACAACATCTGTTCCAGAATATGATACTATCCATTCAGCATCATGCCCTATAGCATAAGCTGCTCCTATATACATACCACCAGTCAATGGTTGTACACATCCCCATCTTATATAGTTATTATTGTTTGTCATCATCTTTAATTCTCTTATTTGACTTTCTAACCATGTTTTGATTTATAAGATATTGACGTATCTTTTCAACATCTCTTGTCTTACATAACTCATATAATGTCTGATCTTGTATTTCAGGAAGTTCTGTTGTATTCCAGAACTTTGAGAACTTTATTCTTGCCTGTATACGGCCAACTTTATTGACATATAGTGGTAGATGATATTTCAATGCTTGACCTACTACAAGATTCTCACCATTGTCTATAGTGGTATTCTTTGCGTTTTTGTCTATATTGTCAAACATGTAGTCACAAACACTTATGCATAACAATCCTTTTTGCAACAACTTTACTATAATGTCAGTATCTTCATTTATTGTACCAGATAAGTCATAGCTTACTTGTTTCATTGCTTCTGTATTGAAATATCCAAAGTTAGCTACATTTATGTATGCATTATGATGTACCTCATTTGGCTTTCTCCATCCAATATATCCCCATCGTATATTGCATGTATATGCTGCATTATGCTCTACTGAAGCATCAACCATAGCATTAAGCATCTCATTAAAGTCACATTTATAAAATGGATATGTAGAACTAGTCTCTCTTTTCTTAGAATTTCTTATAGACCATGCAGCATATCTTATGTCATCATCAAACATAAAATAACCGGCATATCCATTATCTATAGCAAACTTACGAATATATTCACGTTTAGCAAATATGTTTGTTACATCAGGTGCTATTATATATATGTTGGACTTAGTTGCATATTGATTATACTCATCTATATTTGGGTCATTTTGTTGTGTAGTAATGTATATGTCAAATTTGCTGTCAATATTCTTTAAATTTGACAGCAAATCTGAATGTCTATGCTTATAAACTACTACAAATATGGCATGTTTATTCGTCATATATATAAACTTTCTATTATTTGTACATTTCAAACTGACTTAGAATTTCTTCTCGTTGAAGCTTTACAATCTTTCTGAACAATTCCTCATCATCAACAATTTTTCTATATTTCCTCTTAAGATCCTGAGGAGAATCTACATAACAAAACTCTCTAAGGAATTCATTCTTAATGAATCTCTTTTCTTTGTCATATTCTATATATATAAATGCTACAACATCTAATAGCATTGATTCAAAGAAACGTGGAGTTCTGATATTGTTATTGTGTAAGTTGTCACCAAGAACAAGAGTAGCTTTAGCATTTTCAGGAATAAGTCTAAACATATCATCATGTGAGACGTATGGTCCATATTCATATGAACAATATTCCCAATTTGGATCAAATCCAAATACTATATTGTTGAATTCAATATCATCATAGAAATTATTGATGATTCTATTACGTTCAGTCTGTCTATTATTGCCAAAATATACCAAGTCATATTCACGTTGATCAAAATTATAGTCTTTTAGCTTTTTGTCAAGATCTTCCTTAACAGCGTAATATTCAAACAATGGTATGAAGGCCCATTCATAATTAGGATTCAACTTTACTCTATTAGCAACTTCTTTCTTACCATTCTTGGTAACTTTATTCATGTATGTTGTGTAATATGCATTATAGTTACAACCCCCCATAGCAATTTTAATCTTTGGGTATACCTTAGCAGACCATTTATCACAAAATTCCGGTGTCACAATCGTTCTACCTTCTTTTGAATCTGTCTTAATGTACTTTTCATCAACAATACGTGTCTTAAGATAAGCTGCAAAATCAGTACAAGGCATCTTAGGATCTAACAACAAATACCATATGTCACCTTTGAAGTCAAACAACTTCTTAAATGTTACAATTGCCTCACTCTTGAATAGTCCACCAAATGGATTATAACTATGATTGTAAATAAAAATTTCATCATAGTCATTTATGTCTACATCTGAAATGTTCTTAAAATAGTCTAAATCAGCTTCTTTCTTTGACTTAAGACTAAGATAGTCAACTTTCCTACCATATATGTCCTGCAAAATATTCCTAAAATAGACTAAATCAACTGATCTAACATTCTTCGAACTAAGAGATATTCTGGTACCCATACAAACTATACCAGTTCTCTTACTTTCTTTCTTAAATTCTAATTCTCTATCTAACATAACTCTATTATAATTTAGATTAATAATATGTATATAATATAGTAACTTTAACTTAAATTTTCAATTATAGTTGCAATACATACATCTAATTTGTCAGAAAATATTTCTATATAGTTTAGATTGTTCTGTTTTGCTGTGTTTCTCTTATTTACATCCCTAACAGTCCAAGTATTTATTGCATTATCAAAGTATTTAGTATGCTTATTCTTCCATAATTCTAATTTATCTACATCTTCTAGATTATTTTCATTATAAGGATGCCCTCCATGTGTCCAATGTCCTTGTATTTCTACATATAATTCTATTAATGGAAAATAAAAATCACAACAATATGGATATAATTTTGACTTATATTGTGAAATGAATTCAATATTATTGTCAATAAGATATTTTGTTATGTCATTTTCTATTTTTGACTTATTGAATGAATTGTTATTTTTCTTTGTCTGATATCCATTTTCAACTATTTTCTTTTTTACTTCAGGTATTTGACTTATCCAATTTACATTATATTTAGACTTACATGTTAATCTTACTTTATCAACATATTGTTTATGTAATTCGGGTATCTTAAATATATTGTCAACATTATATTTTCTAATTAATATTGCTTTACATTTGTCTCTTATAATTTTTGACTTTAACGGATTGTCAACATTATATTTTCTTAAACATGTAGATATGCATTTATCTTTATAGTCTTTACTATGAACATATATTTCTGTTCCATATTTTTTCTTGCATGTTTTCTTTATTTTTTCTTTATATTCATTAACTATAAATGTATTTGATACTCCATATTTTAATTTACATGTTTCTACATACTTATCTCTATTTGTAAAGTTTTCATTTCCATATTTTATTAAACATGTATGTCTATGTTTTTCAATATTATTATAAGACAATGATCCATATTTTTCAATCATTGTCTTCTTATATTTATTTCTAACTTCTTTATTAGATAAAGAACAAGCATATCCGTATTTAGACATATTTGTTGCAATTATCTTATCTCTTATTTGTTTTGAACTGCTATAATGTTCACATCCATATTTTTGTAATGATGTTTTTCGTATTTTCTTTTTTATTCTTTCTTTAATTTCTGGATCTTTATGAATGCATGATCGTGAACAATATACCTTGAATCCATTTTTAAAATACACCTTACCTCCACATACCTTACATGTAGGTCTTATTTCTATATTATGTCTAATACGATATATTGATTCATGTAGACTTTCAGAATCAATATATCGGTTGTTTGCATATTCTACAATGTCAGAATCTAATTTAGACAATATTATTGACTTATTATTCTTTAATCTTTCTATTACATCTAAATCTGTCATGCATCAAATAAGTCATTATATATTTTAATGCATATTAATGTGTATGTAAATATTAGACATAATATATCAAATAATGTCAACAATATTGCATTTATCTTATGTTGTGGTTCATATATAATTACATTCTTACAACATAATATACATTTATATGTAAAATATGTCAACATTAAACACAATATTGTCAATATTATATATTCAAAATTTTGCATAGTCAATATAATTTATAAATATATATCATTCTATCTATAATCCATCCTGTCAATATACATGAAACTAATATTGTTCCGTACATCATTCCATAATAAAATATAGAATATTTATTATTGTATTTGTACATATTAATTGTTTCTGATATCAATTTATACCATGTAAAGATTACTAATGATGATATTATAACTGTAAATACTATTAATGCTCCCATATTGTAATTCCATATTCTAATTTTCTAAATATGCATACATCAATAATCCAAAAACTACTCCTACTAACATAATTGTAAGTACTACTCCCATAATATCATTATTCTTTTAAATATTTGAAATGTCTTTCATAAACATGTAATGAGCCACAATTATATATTATTGGCTTCATCTCAATATCTACTTCCATCTTTTTTGCTAAATCTGTTGCTAACTGCTTTTGTACATGCATATGCCATTGTACATCTGAGTTGTACCCAAATACAGAATCACATGAACGTTGATATACTGCATATATGAAATCGTATCCATCAGAATCTTCTTTCTTATTTAAGAAACAATGTACATAATGTGTGCAACAAAAGTCATGCATATGATTCTTATTCCAATCTTGTTGCATACTTGGTCTTGTATATATCATAACAGCTTGACGTGTTGTTGGATCATTCATTAGGCTCCATAAGCAATTATAATATTGACTTCCATTTTCCTTCGAATATATCATCCAACCATAGTTTGAATTTATGTCTCCATTTATATCAGCTACCTGTTGCCATATCTTTGGTACAGGAGGTTTCATGTCATATACATTTCTTGACATAGATATATACCAAGCAATCTCACGTTTTGCATATTCATAATTTGGCTTTCTTATAATCCAATCATTATTTGCTTCAAATTGAATAGCTTGCAATTCTAATGTCTTTGTTCCATCTTTTGTTATTCTAAATTCTTTATTTGTTAATTTTTGCTTAAATATGTCTCTAATATCTTCTGTCTTATACATTATTTCATAATTGTAATATATTTTTATATTATTCTCCTATGAGATCATATATTTCTGTCATAATGTCATCAATTGGCTTAAAATATTTTCCATTATTGACAGTTATCAATTTTTTGGGTAAGTTAGAAAAATTATGTATAGTCTCAAATCTTTGTTTTTCTGTTTCAATATTTGATATTTTTGTATCTGACAATGATTTACCATCATCATTCTTTACTAAGAAATCAGGATTATCAACAACTAATGTTATAAGATATATATTGTTTGTATATTCTTTAAGAAATGATTCTATTGTTAGTATAGTCTCTAATACTCTATTTTCATCTGCATTTCTATACATACAACCATATACATATTCACCATACCAACTTCTATTATATATGAAAGCATCTGTATCACCTATAATAAATTCTTTTACATTAAGATCTGCATATGACTTAAACAACTCTTCTTGTTCTTTTTGTGCTGATTTACTATCCGATGACTTTGGCTTACCACAATGAATTAATCTTATTACTGGATATTTTTCTAATAATTTGCCTATAATAGTATTCTTACCAGTATTGTCCATTCCTTCAATTATTATTGTCTTCATATGTCAATATAATATAATTATGTTAAATATAGATATATATTACATATGTTTTCAATAGTTATTGAGAAATGTTTCTTCATCTATTACATGAAGTCTGTCATTTCTTGTAGCTTCATCACAAAATACTTCATTCCATTCCGTATCAGCATATTCCCCAGAATATTCAAATGACAATTTTTGTGGTCTTATCAATGCAAGTCCATATTCAACATCTACAGTCTCAAACTTAACTCCAAGTGCTTCTAATACAGGTAATACTTTCCATGTTGTACCGTTATATGTCCCATCAAATAATCCATTAGACAATTTACGTGCTGGATTGTCATTATTAAATACAGGTTCTGCCCAATATTCATGCTTAGGTAAGCAGTCATGTACAACTATAAGACCATTGTCATTTATGTGCTTAAGTGAATTGAATATGTCTTTAAGTACTTGCTTAGCATCATGAAGTCCATCAACAAATATTAGATCATATTTCTTATCTTTATCCATATTAGCAAACATATCATCAGATGTCATATGATATGTAAGATATTTGTTGATTATTGGTGTCAATTCTCTATTTACATAAGGATCACATGATTCTTTATTTGGTGCCATTATTTCTATAAATGAAGATAATGGATCACCCAAACCAATTTCAAGATATGTCTTATAATTATGTCTAAATATAAGGTAGTTAAGTATACGTATATGATAATTCATAAGTTATTTTTAATTATATATATTTATGTTTGACATTATTCCATTATGGATCTAAAAAATTTCATTAAAGATCGTAAGAGTGACTCAATAAGAGAATCTTACAATTATTCTAATTATAATATAGACAATTCTAATGTAAGATTTCAAAATGATATAGAGGAAATAAAAAGAACAGTATATGAGGCAAGACATAACAAAAATGAAAAATTCTTTTTCAACAATATAATATTCTTTACAAATGAGAGAGATTCTAAGAAAAATAAGACACTTAAGAATCTTGAAGATGCTATAAAGGGTACAAAGATAAAGTTGATAATATTTGTTGCTGAAGAAGTTGAATATAAGGCAGATGACAATAGAATTGAGATACATGACAAGGTGACAAACTATGTCATAGACAAACAATCAAACATAGATACTATAGCTATAGTTCGTCTTGGTGCACAGGATTCTGAAGAATGTATGGAATGCATCAAAGAAATTCAAGATTGGGGAATATTTACACTAAATCCAATAATGGCAGCTAAACGTGCATCAAATAAATATTCATCTTCAGTTCTTATGTCAAGATATGACATACCACAACCAAGGTTTACATTGATAAATAAGATGGATATAGAAGGTAAAGATCCAAAGAAGATGCTAAATGAAAAATTAGCTGACATATATCCTGAAATAAAGAAAGCTAAGTCAGATAAAGATACAGATGATTTAGAATATGTTGTTAAAATTTTAAATGGTCATGGTGGTACTGGTGTATTTATGGTAAATGGTAAGGGCATATTGTCTATATTACAAGCAATATTTGCTATAGATGAAGAACGTGAATTGTTAATACAAAAGAAAGAAGAAGCTGATGGTGGTGACATACGAGTTCATGTATTGACAAGACGTACTGATCAAAAGATTATAGCTGCTATGAAACGTGTTAAGCTAAAGGGTGACTTTAGAAGTAATGTATCATTAGGTGCTACTGCAGAAAGTGTAAAATTGACAAAAGAACAAGAAAAGATTGCACTCAAGGTAGCAAAAATATCCGGCATGCCATGGTGTGCTGTAGACATAATGCCACTTAAGAAAGGATCAAACAAAGAGATTGGAGATAATGTAGTATTGGAATACAATGCTTCTCCAGGAACAGATGGAATATCTGAAGTAATAAAGGAAAATTTCTGTTCATTATTGTTAGATGCAATCAATGATATAAATGAATTAGTACTTGCACCAAAATCTATAGGATATAAAGAAGACATAACAGTGACTATAAATAATACTAATTTTAAGTTTGAAGCAAAATTAGATACCGGAAATGGTGCTAAAGCATCTACTATAGGGTGTGATTCTATAGAAGATAAGGGTAAGAAGATAATAGCTGTAATAGATGGAAAGAGATTTACATTTGACAAATATGGAGTATCTAAAGCTAAGGTTGGTCCTATAGTTGAAGAAAGAAATACTGTAATAATAGATTGCATACAGATAGGTACCCGTAAGCTGTTAGATGTAGAATTTGCATTGGTTGACAATCGTGATAAGTCTACTAAGGTGTTATTGAATAGAGATGTACTTAGTAAGATGGCATATATGATTGATCCTGGAAGAAAACATACAATTGATAATATACCAAGAAATAAATAATATATATTAATATTAAAAATCTAGCAAAATTAATTTGCTAGATTTTTTATGTTTTATTACCCAAACATTCACTTGGACTTCATCTAAGCTAAGCGGCTGCACAAAGACACTTAGTGTGACGGCGAAGGGTAAAGCACAAGAATATGAAATAAAATTAAATATAGCATTTAATATAACACCGGGATTTATAACTGCATGCAATTATGAAAATAGTATGACTGTAACTGCAAATTATACCATATATGATAGTTCTGATAGTGTTATAGATTCACATGAATATGAAAGAAGTGATAATGATTTAGCTAGTGGATGGAATACAGATGAAGATTATACAATTAAAACATCATCACCAATTTTAAGAATAGAATGTTCATTATATGTTTACATTGATGCTACATTAAATACTGATTATGAACGTAAACAATTAGTAATAATGGTTAATAATGTTAACAAAGCAAATAAAATAATAAATTGTACAGGATATAAAACTTGTGGAAATAATAATGTAAGTTTTAATTATCCTTGGTATGATGGTGTAGATGGAAGTTGTACATGTGATTATAAAACACCTATATTACCATTAGCAGGTCAAATAAATATTAAATTTTCATTATAAATTTAAATAGTAACATTAATATATATACCATATCCACTAGTTTCATTAAATGAAGAACTCCATGATTGTGTTCCGCTTATAGATCCATTATATCTATAACAAGTTTGTCCACCGGTTGTAACTGCTTCTCCATTTATTGTAGTGTTTCCAGCACTTATTGATGATGGTGTTACTAATTCTCCAGTATATACCGTAATATATGCAGTTCCAGAAAATGATAATGTTTTATCTGTTGTACTACCAAATGATCCATTATTGTCAAATGTTCCACCAGGATTAGGTATGGCATCATACAAACATGATCCTGTCCAATCACTATGTTGATCACAATCAAAACTTACATTAACAGACCAATTGCTATTATATCCGCAATAATCTAGCCAGGCTGTTATACTAATTTGCCAAGATATTGCGTAACTAGGTGCTTTACCCTTCGCCGTCACACTAAGTGTCTTTGTGCAGCCGCTTAGCTTAGATGAAGTCCAAGTGAATGTTTGGGTAACGTCAGAAGTTGAAGTGTTTGATGAAGTGACTGTTATAGAAGAGCCTGATATGCTG
>JAGATI010000205.1 GCA_017621295.1 Clostridia bacterium
AAAAGACAAGATAAAGAAGGTAATATAGTATATAAAAATATAGTAACATTTAGAGGAAAAGATGATGAAGAAACGAAAAAAATACAAAATTTTATAAAAAATACTATTCTACAGGGTTATAAATTAGAAGAGAAAACAACAAAAGTAATGCGTGAATCTGATTTTACTTACAATGATGAATATATAAAAGCCAATATAGATCCTACACCGAATAGCGACAAAATTCTAGGAGTAGGTTTGATTTTATATGGAGGAATAATGGAAATACAGCCAGTATTTTTAAAAGCATTTGTAAATAAAATTACAAACGAACCATTTAAAACAATTAATTTTGAACAAATACAAGATAAAGAAGGAAACTATAAAGAAATAGTATATCCAATTAAAGAAGGATTAAGAAGCAAAATTAGAGATGCAGTAGAGGAGGCTATTTCGATAGAAAGTAATGAGAAATTTACATCTATAGAAGAGTCGGAATTTTATAAAGAGCTTGAAGAAGAAGCAAATTTATATTCATATGATGAAGTAGAAAAAGATGATGATATAACAGAAAAGATTATAGACCAGTATTTAAAAGAAAATAATATAACAAGTTTTATGGATTTTGGAGCAGACCAAGATGAAGGTTTATATCACTTCTCATATTTAATATTGGATATATTAGACAGATTAGGAATTAATGATGTGAATGTATATTGTGAAGATGGTGTATCAGATGGAAAATATGATGTAAATATAACATTTAATAATATTCCAAAGTATAAGATGGAATTAAGAGCATGGCACGAAACAGATAGCTTTAAAGAAGATGTAAGAGATTTGATTAAATATTATAACCAAAGGAAAGAAAGGCAAAATGAAAAAGAAGAGATGAATATAAGGTAAATATACTTCTAAAATTGTTCAAAATCACTTCATTGTCTCTAGTATAAATTGCATTATAATAGTACTAGAATATGAAATGAACGTTTCGTATTCAAAAGTGGTATTCATAAATTTTTAGTTTTTTGTTATGGATACCCCTCCTTTCTAAATATTATATTTAATATTAAAAGCCAAAAAGTATATAGAAACTTTTTGGCTTTAAAAATTATTTATTAACTTTTTCTTTTAGAGCTTTTCCAGCCTTGAATACAGGAGCTGTAGATGCAGGAATTTTTATTTCTTCATTAGTTTGTGGATTTCTACCTGTACGAGCTGATCTTTCTCTAGTTTCAAAAGTTCCGAATCCAACTAATTGGATTTTATCTTTTTTAGCTAATTGATTAGAAACAACATTGATAAAAGAATTTAAAGTTGCTTCAGTATCTTTTTTTGAAAGACCTGTTTCTGTTGATATTGCATTTATTAATTCAGATTTATTCATTTAATTTTCACCTCTTTTCTACAAAATAATTATTTTACTAGAAAATAATCTATCAAAGTTGCTTAATAAAGTCAAGAAGAGAAAAGTAAAAAAATTATAGAAAGTTTTGAATCATGTGTGTTATAATTAAGTAGATATCAGAAAGGGAGAATTTATAAACAATGAGTGAGGAAGCAATTATTGAATTAATAGATGATACATTAAAAGAAAAAATGAAAGAAAATACTAATTTTATAAGATACTCTTTCTATGAAGTTAGAGTAAAATATAATTTATCTGAAAAAGATGCAGATATTTTCTTAAAGTTTATAAGAAATAAGCTAGAAAATGAAGATTATTTAGTGTATTTTCAAGGTTCGAGATTTACATATGAAAATGCAAATAGAACTGTTCAAGATAACGAATATTTAATAGCTATAAAGGAGAGTTAATAAAAATGAACTTAAAAAATGTTCTGAATGAAGAAGAAGTAAAAGCATTAGAAGACATAGGATTAACTGTTGAAAATAAAGAATACAAAAAAGACGAATTAAGACAGTTTGAAGTGAGTATAGAAGATTTTATAATGAGTCATAGTAGTAAAAATGGGGATATAAGCAGATTAATTAATCAATATAGTGACATTTTATATACATTAATAAAATAGGGAGAATTTGTAAGAATCTAAAAGTGTAATAGATTACAATAGAATAAATAAGAGTTAGTTTTTACTAACTCTGGTTTTGTTAATACCATTCATTCGTAACATAATGTACTTGTCTAATTTTTTACTTTGTTTTAGTATTTTTTCATAAGGAGCATTACTATTAATTAGTGTTTCTAATTTTGCAGTATTTTTTAAGATTAAATAGATTGTTCTTGAATCCATATAATCTACCTCCCTTCTAATTATATAATAACTAAATTTTATAAAAATGTATCGCGAAATTTGTCGGAAATAGTAATTATTTTTAGATTTATACTATAATTCATAAAATTGGAAAATAAAAACACATAAGTATATAAAACAATACTTATGTGTTTAACTCATTAAAATAATTCTATATCATTATTAATATATTTTTTCAAATAATTAGTCATGTATTCTATAAATTTACTTGCCGTTAAATTGTCTCCACAAAATTCTGGAAATAGATTATAAAAAATTTTCTTATCGTTCTGTCTACTATAAACAGAATAAATACACTTGTCAATATTAGAATGAATTGTTAAAGTATTTCCAATGCCTTGCTCAAATTTTACTCTTGTAATAATTTCTTTAAAACGCAGAGTGGGGTTGTTATAAGCAATTTGAATGGCTTTTTTTAATAAGATAGTTCCTTTTAAATATTGACTAAAATTTAAAATTTTAAAAACATTATCAATCTCTTTTTCAATAGTATTAGTAGTTATTACTTTTTCTTCCATATTTATTTCTTCTATAACGTCTAGTATTTCAGAATAGTTACAAGGCTTTGGTATAAACCATCGGACTTTGTCAGTATCTCTAATTTTAGTGTATAATTCTATGGAACCAGTCAAAATGATAACATTTTTCTTTTTATCATTAAGTTCTTTTAATACAGTTACGCCATTAATACCAGGCATATCAAGATCGAGTATTAGTACTGTTGGATGCCAGTAATTATAGGACATAATTGCATCTAGTCCATTGTGAGAAACATTTATAACTCTAATATTTTTTTCTTTAGTTAACATATCAGATAATTGTTTTGCAATAATAACATTATCGTCTGCAATCATAACATCAGTCATAGCAACCTCCTACTATAAAAATATTATTCAACTTAATATGTTAACATAACTAACAATAATATACCACGAAGTTATTGGAAATTCAATCAAAAAAGTAAAATTTACTCTAAAAAAATAATCAAAACGTAAATTTTACTTTTTTTATGTTTAATTTTACGTTTTTCACATTTCTTCCAGAAAGCATAGTATTATGCAGAAAGACAAAAGTTTATATTATTAGAAGTATTTTTGTATTTACAAAGGACTATATAGAGGTACAAAAGATATTTTTTATAATAGTAGATTTTTGTTGTGAAAGGAGGATAAATTTTAAATTTAAATAACTAGTTATAAAATACTTCTTTTGATTTTGGACTTTTGTCTGAGTTTGAAATCAGGAGGAGTTAAATGGAAAGGAAAAATTATTTAGTAGAGAAATTATCCAATAGAGAGAAAAGATATTTAGAGAAAGTTGTTTTAAATGCAAAAAGAAAATTTATAAGGGATAACTATGATTATTTGAATACACCTTGTATTGATTTATATGAATGTGATATAGAAGATATAGAGGGAGCTACAGTCTTAGAAACTGTTATTTTAAAATGTGAATCAGAAATAAAATCAGCAATTGAATTTGAAAAAACTATTTCTGATGAGAGATTATATAATATTGTAAAAGCATTGTCTTTAAAAGAAAAGATGGTGCTTTTTTATTTGTATAAAGAAAAAAAATCAGTAAAGCAAATAATTGCAGAGATGAAAATTGATAAGTCAACATTCTACAGAATAAAGGCTAGAGCGTTAGATAAAATAGGAAAATATTTATTAGGAGGAAATGAAAATGTGTAATAAAAACGATAAAGAGATATTTAATAATTTTAAATTATCTGATGAAGAAGTTTTAAAAGTTATAGAAGATTATATGCCATTAATTTTAAAGAAGTCATATATCGGCTTTAAATTTGATGAGGATTTATGCCAAGAAATAAAAATTTGCATATATCAGGAACTTTCAAAAAATCGAAGAAAATAAAAAAATTCAAAAAAATGCGACAAATGTAAAAAAAGATGGACTCTTATATGCAGATTAAAGAAGGAGGGATTATATGAGTGTAGTTACAGTCAGAACAAACGAAAAAGGCATAAATATTTCAAGAGTAAGAACAAAGTTCTTATTTAGTATACTTATTCACAAAAAGTGTTAGCAAAAAGTTGCAAGAGGAGAATTTGATGGAAGAAGAAATTTATGAAATGTATTTTACAAAACAAATGAAGCCAATTGATATTTCAAGGATATTAGATATACCAAAGTATAAAGTGTCAAGGGTTTTACAAAAAGACGAAAAATATTTTGAAGAAAAACAACGTAGAAAAGAAGAAAATAAAGCTAAACATATTGAAGAAACTAAAGAGTATATAAAAGAGAAAAGAAAATTAAATCAATCTAAAAATATAAATACAGATTTAATATTAAGAAGTATGCATAATCAAGATTCAAGGGAGTTATCTCAACCTAAAAAATTAAATAATATGTCATACAGAAATTGGAATGTGAGTGCATATGATTTTAATAAAAAACTAAAAAGATTCGAATTCAAAGAAGAACTTGGTAGAAGTTATGATGTGCCCAAATTTATTAACGTGGAGGTTTAATATATGGAAGAACAATACAATTATAAACACGTAATTTCTTATACAGTTATAGCATTAAATAATCTTTTAAATTCTGCAAATAAAGATGAAATAGATTTAAAAACAATTGTAAAGTTTGTAGAGCCATTAAAAGATATACACAAAAAAGAATATGTTATTGATTTTGCGGATAAGCTATTAGAATAAGAAAAAAATAAAGAAAAA